>CALJDJ010000029.1 GCA_938023705.1 uncultured Collinsella sp. | reverse complement strand
AGCGGGTGGTTTAAAGCTGGCCGCTGCGCGGCCAGCAGACTAAAGTCTTGAAAAAGAGGCCGCAGCCCATGGCCGCGGCCCGCTCGAAACCCAAAAGAGGCGCTACGCGCTGTAGCCCATCGCTTGCAGCACAAACATGACGACCGTCAGCACCGTAATCACGCCGATAGTCGCCCAAGTAAGCACGTTCCACACGCGGCCGTTGCGGTTGGCGCCCATAATGTGGCGATCAGCCGCGATAACCACCTGGAATACCAAGACTACGGGCAGCAGCACGCCGTTGATGACCTGCGAGGTCATCATAATCTGGAACAAATCGACGCCGGGCATGAGCACCAACACGGCAGAAATGCCGATGATGGCCGTAATGATGCCGCGATAGACCGGGGCCTCGTCCCAGCTGCGGTCGGCACCGCGCTCCCAGCCAAATGCCTCGCAGATAGCGCTCGATGTAACGCCCGGCAGCACGCAGGCAGCCAAGAAGCTCGCCGCGACCAGGCCCGAGGCAAACAGTACCGTGGACCACTGACCCGCAATAGGCTCCAGCGCGCGGGCGGCGTCTGCAGCGTCGCTGATCTGAATGCCCGCGGGGAACAGCACCGTACCGGTCGTGATGATAATAAAGCCGGCAATGACATCGGCGGCGATCGAGCCGCTCACGGTATCGATGCGCTGTAGCACGATATCGTCCTCGCCCGCATTTTTATCAACCACGTTGTTCTGCGCCAAGAAAATCATCCACGGTGCGATGGTGGTACCGATTGTTGCGACCACGAGCGACACGTAGCTGGGGTCGTTTTGAATATTGGGGACGACCAAGTCGACCGCGACCTCGCCCCAGTTGGGGCCTGCCATAAACGCGGCAACGATATAGGTCACGAACACGCAGCTTACCAGCAGCAAAATCTTCTCGATGCGCTGGAAACTGCCCGACATGGTAAGCATCCACACCAGCAGCGCCACGAGCGGCACCGAGATGCTCGCCGGAACGCCAAACAGGGCAAGACCACTCGCGATACCCGCGAACTCCGAGATGGTCACCGCCGTGTTGGCGATCAATAGCGCTGCCATGGCCAGCACGCTCTTGCGCACGCCAAAGCGCTCGCGAATGAGCGACGCCAAGCCCTTACCCGTGACGCATCCGCAGCGCGCCGCGGTCTCCTGCGTCACGATGAGCAGCACGGTCATGACGGGAAGCATCCAGAGCATCTTGTAGCCATAGCTGGCGCCCGCGCTGGAATACGTGGCGATACCGCCGGCGTCATTACCCGAAAGCGCCGCCAGCAGACCGGGGCCCATAGCGCCAAAGATGGCGGCAATGGTCAGCTTTTGCTTGGTGCTCCCCTTTTGCTTCGTGTTTTGCACGCGATCACCTATCCCATGACCGACATGGTGAGCAGCACCGCGGCGATGCAGTACGCCACACACGAGATCATGACGGCGATGACGTTCATGGCGGTACCCGACGTGTTAAGGTCGTGCTCATCGCGCCAGAACAGCACCATCAGGTAAATCACGGCGCTCATGTTGCCCACCAGGCAGATGATGGCGGCAATGTTAAAGCAGCCGGTAAAGAGCTGCTCCTCAAACATAGAGGCATCGGGGAACGCGGCGGTGCGCACCAGCTGCGCGCACAGGTAGGTCACGAGCGAAAGGATCAGGCCCATACCCGTGCTCTGGAAGAAGAATCCCAGGTACGGCTTGGGCTCGTCGTCGTGACCGTCGTACTCGAGGAAGTAATTCTTGACGAACGACACCATGCGCGAGGCAGCCAACAGCACGAGCGGCATGGCGCACATGGGGAACACCACCAGATGCGCGGAGCCCAGCGCCGTCCCCAGCACCGTCGCCATAATGCACGAGGCGATGCCCCACACGACGACCCAGTACTGACGATGCACGAACCAGCTGAGCACGTTCGTCGAGTCGTCCGACGCGCTATCGCCCGAGCCGACACCGGCGATCTGCAGGTCCTCCTGATGCTCCTCGGCGATAACGTCCATGGCATCGTCGAAGGTCACGATACCCAGGATATGACGGTTCTCGTCGCAGACAGGGATGGCAACCAGGTCGTACTTGGTCATCTCGTCCGTCACGTCTTCCTGGTCCTCGTCGGGCGACACGTAGACCAGATCGCGATAGGCGAGCTGGCCCAGCGTGGCGTCGCGGTCGGCTACGATCAGCGTGCGCAACGAAAGCACGCCCGTCAGCATGCCGCTCGGATCCTCGGTATAGACGTAATAGACACTCTCATAATCCTCGTCGAGTTTGCGAATCGCCTCGATGGCATCGCCGACCGTCGCCGTGGCGGGCAGCGAGACAAACTCCGAGGTCATGATGCGGCCGGCGGTGTTGTCCTCGTAGCCCAGCAGATTACGAATCGCCTTCTCCTCCTTGACGCCCATCAGGCGCAGGAGCTTCTCGGCCTTCTCATAATCGAGCTCGTCGATCAGGTCGGCAGCGTCGTCCGGGTCCATCATGGCCAGCATCGACGATGCGTCCGTGTCGGACAGGCCCTCGAGCATCTCGGTCATGAGCTCGTCGTCATCGAACTCCGAGATGGCCTCGGCGGCCTGCGCCGTATCGAGCTGCGCGAACACCTGCGCGCGCAGGCGCGGGTCGAGCTGCTCGATGATGTCAGCGATGTCGGCAGGATGCAGCTCGCCAAGCGTCTTGTGCGACACCGAGAGCTGGATGTTCTTAGTCGAGCGATCGAGCAGGTCCATGTAAGACCAGGCGATAATGTCCTCGCTGAGCGGCTTGCCCAAGTGCTTCATAAAGCCCTCGACGACGTGCTCGAGCGCGGGGCTGATTGCACGCAGCAGACCGCGGGCGCCGACCTCAGCACCCAGCAGGCGCAACTGATTTTCGCCCGACATGGAGAACTTGATGTCGTTGACGCGCACGACTTTCATGCCCTGCGTGTCGACAATCTGTTTGTTGAGCACGTCGCGAGCCAGCAACAGCTCGGTCGGCTGCAAGTACGAAAAACGGATTTCGGTGGCCGGCGACTTAAGATGAACGCCCGTCTCGTCGATACGGTCGACCCATTTGCGCCAGCTGATCATAAACGGCGTCTTGCCGGGACCACGGAACGCGAGCGACGTCACGTGCGGAAAAACTTCGCCGGTTGCAATGCCAAAATCGTTCACAACGCCGAGCTTTTCGCCATCGACGTCCAAGACCGGCAATTTGAGCATCTCACTCAGATAATTCAATGGTGCTCCCCATCATTATTCCTGCGGACCGCGTGACCATGCCGGCACGCAATCTGTGGACTTTTAGACATGTATACGCATGCGCGGGCGGCACGCCGCTCGACGCTCACACCCCGTGCACGCGCAGAAAGCACCTGCATGGGGTCATCGACTGTATGGTCGAGGTTTGGATTTCACCTGTAACCTTTCTCTTGACCCTCATTAACCGCAGTAACTATAGCATCAGCATCGCGCTGCGGCACCGAATTTATGCGCTGCACATTGCAGGCATACCAAACACTGACGTATCCGTGACATAGTCATTGGGGACGTTCTTACATGATTAGTCCGTGGTGTCGTCGTCCTCGGGGAGTTGGGGGAACACGGCGTTTTTGGGCATGGAAACCTTGGTGAGCGAGGTGAGCTTTTTGCTCAATGCCGTGTCCGTCTTGACCAGGTCGCTGAGCGTCACGATCTTGTAGCCGTCGGCGACAAGGCCATCGATAATCTGCGGCAGTGCCTCGAGCGTCTGCTCGGCGCACTCATCGCTATCGGTGAGCAGCACGATATTGCCTGGCGTCACCGAATCGAGCACGGTCGATACTTGCTCGTCAGCGCCGTTGAGCAGCCAGTCGCCCGAATCGATATTCCACGAAACCACGGCGGACACCAGGTCCATCGAATCGATCCAGTTTTGCTCATCAAACGCGGCGTAGGGGGCACGCAGCAACATCGTCTCGACGCCGGTCGCCGACTTAATCGCCTCGGTGCCCTTCGCGATCTGCTTGCGCACCGTCTCGCGATCCTCGCCCTTGAGCGAATCATCGCTGTAGCTGTTGGAGCCGATCTCGCACCCGGCATCGACAATCGCTTTGGCAGTAGCGGGCGAGGCTTCCGCGGCATCGCCCGAAAGGAAGAACGTCGCCGTGACGCCCTTTTCCTTGAGCACCTGCAAGATCTGCTTGGTCGCGCCGCTCGGACCCTCGTCAAATGTCAGGGCCACGTACTTTTCGTTGCCCTTGGGCGCTACGCTTGCGCACTCGACTACGCAGTCGGTGGCGGGCACGACCTCGCCGCGGTCCTGCGTCTTGCCCGACTGCTCGCCGACCCATACCTCGGAGCGGCCCTGAACGCCCCAGGTTTTGACATACTCAATGGCACCCGTGCCCTCGACCTTAAGCTTTGGCTCGATAGTCGTGGCCTGGACCTCGTGCTTTTCGTACACGTTGCGGCCGTCCTTGACCGTCACCTTCTCGCCGCCCTCAAGTTCGCGACTATCCCATTTGCCTTGCTTCACGCGCTTGCCGTCGACCTTCACCGACAGCTTTTCGCCGCCATGGCGCTTGAGCACGCTGTCGTCGACGGCCAGCAGATCGCCGGCGTCGTACGTTTCGGTCAGGCTTTGATCGTCGATAAGATTCTGCAACGTAGAGCCCACGCGCACCGCGGTCTTTTGCCCGTTGAGCTCCACGTCTACGCTGCGGTTGACGTAGCCCACGACGGCAGCGATAAACAGCACGAGCGCGCAACCCACGGCGATAAGCGCATAGGGCAGACGGGACGGTCGGCGCGGCGAGCGCCCGTTGCCGATGCGCGCGCTGCGATCGCTAAACCCACGGCTATGGTTGAGGTACATCGCACCGGGCTTACGGCGACGTCGACGCTGACCGCTGGGCAGTTGCCCCAGGTCGCGGCGCGCCGTCGGACGCGCACCCGAGCGCCCGTTTAAGTTAGATTCGTTTTGGCGCATGTGCCCTCCCCCATAAACACAGCGAGCCGGAGCAACATGT
>CALJDJ010000028.1 GCA_938023705.1 uncultured Collinsella sp. | reverse complement strand
AGTCCTGCGCAAGACGAAGGCCACATTAAGTGGCCTTCTTTGCGTGCGGAACTCATTTTGAGCAAGCACCCGCCCCGCCGGGGCTTCCGGGTTCCGCAACGACTCGGCCGTTCGGGTCAGGTAGGCTGAATGGAATTTGGTGAATGAGGGCGCCGTTGGCGCCCTCATTTTTTGTGGATGTGAAGCAGGGGCGGTCCCTTGGTCACATCGCGCCCCAAGATTTCCAAAAAGTTAACCTTTGTTGACCTCAATAGTTAGATAAACTAAACTATTTTTCAAAAGCGTGCTCGAGCAAACTTGTTTACTCGGGTGCTGAGGCACCATGCCGCGTCCAATGCGGCAAAAGGGAGAAGCAACATGAAGAAGTCGACGTTTAACACCCTGCTTGTCGGTGGCGGTTTTCTGCTCGGTACGGCCGGCATCAAGCTGCTCACCAGCGCTCCGGTAAAGAATGCCTGCGTGCAGGGTATCGCGTGCGGCATGCGCGTCAAGAACTGCTACCAGGACATGGTCGAGCAGGCCAAGGCCAATGTCGATGACATGGTTGCCGAGGCGGCCTATATCACCCAGAGCGAGGCCGCTGCTGACGAGGCAGCCGAGTAACGCTCCCAGGCACAAACTATGAGATTCTCGATTATTAGCGAGATCCCCGGCAGGACCCGTCTTCAATTGGCGGGTCCTGTGCCAGAGAGCGATCTCGATGCACTTCTTAAGCTCAGCGGCGATATCGACGGCGTGCACAAGGTACGCGTTTATGGCCGTATTGGCCAGATGGCGCTCGAATATGACGAGCCGCGCCGCGATGCCGTGCTGGTCGCCGTCGGTGCGCTCGATGCCCAGGCCATTGCCGACGCAAAGACGGGCTACGTGATGCAACTCGAGCCGCGCAAGCACAAACTCGTTATGGACCTGGCGACACTCGTCGGTGCCCATTACGCACGTCGCTGGTTTTTGCCCACGCCACTGCGCGCGGTGTTTGTCGTGGCCGGTTACATGGCATTTTTGCGCGCTGCCCTTCATGAGCTGGCGCAGCCGCGCCTGACCGTTCCTGTGCTCGACGCTTCGGCCATCGGCATTTCGTTCGTCAAACGCGACGTCGACACCGCGGGCCAAACGATGTTTTTACTCAATGTGGGTGAGCTGCTCGAGGACTACACCCGCGCCATGAGCGAAAACGAGCTCATCAACTCGCTGCTCGATGTACCCGACAAGGCGCAAAAGGTCGTCGGCGATACCGAGGTAAGCGTTGCTGCGACCGAGCTCGAGCCCGGCGATCTGGTCGCCGTGCGCACTGGCATGTCCATTTGCATCGACGGTGTCGTCGAGCAGGGGAGCGCTATGGTCAACCAGGCGACCCTGACCGGTGAGCCGCTGGCCGTTGAGCGCAGCGTGGGCGACGACGTGTTCGCCGGTACCGTCGTGGAAGACGGCAGCATCTTGGTGCGCGTGCGCGCCAACACGGCGCAGACCAAACTGCGCTCGATCGTCTCGCTCGTGCAGACGGCCGACTCGCTCAAATCCGAGGGCCAGTCGCATATGGAGGACCTCGCCAACAAGATCGTCCCGTGGAACTTCCTGCTCGCGGGCCTGGTTGCGCTCACCACGCGCAGCCTTATCAAGACCTCGGCGGCGCTGATGGTCGACTACTCGTGCGCACTCAAGCTCACGGGTTCCGTCGCCGTCATGACCGCCATGAGCGATGCCGCCAAGATGGGCGTCATGGTCAAGGGCGCGAAGTACTTTGAGTCGTTTGCCAAGGCTGACACCATCGTGTTTGATAAGACCGGCACGCTCACCGAGGCACAGCCGCGTCTAGCTTGCGTGCTCACGACCGATGGCTGGAGCGAGGACGAGATCCTGCGCCTTTCCGCTTGCTTGGAGGAGCATTTCCCGCATCCGGTGGCACGCGCCGTGGTCAATGCGGCACGCGAGCGCGGGCTCGAGCACCGCGAGCGCCATGCCGCCGTCGAGTACATCGTGGCGCACGGCATCGCTTCGTCCATCGAAGGGCGTCGCGCCATCATCGGTTCCGCGCACTTTGTATTTGAGGACGAGGGTGCGCAGCTCGATTCCGACATTAAGGAGCGCATTGAGTCCCAGATGCAGGGCCTGTCGCCGCTGTATCTGGCGGTCGACGGCAAGGTCGTCGGCGTGCTCGGTATCGAGGACCCGCTCAAGTCCGGGGTCCGCGAGGCCATCGCCGACCTGCACGCGTTGGGCGTTAAGCACGTGGTCATGCTCACGGGCGACTCGGAACGCACGGCCGAGCGCATTGCTCGCGAAGCAGGTGTCGATGAGTTTAAGGCCGAGCTGCTGCCCGAGGACAAGTACGCCTATGTGGAACGCATTAAGGGCGAGGGGCGCCACGTTGCCATGGTGGGCGACGGTGTCAACGATTCGCCGGCGCTCGGTTTGGCCGACGTGGGCTTGGCGATGGGTGGCGGAAGCGACATCGCCAAGGAGGTTGCCGACATCATCCTGACCGATACGGATCTTGCCGCGATCGTGCGCCTGCGCCGTATGAGTCAGGGGCTTATCGATCGTCTGACGAGTTCGTATTCCAAGGTGATGCTCACCAACTCGGCGCTCCTGGCGCTGGGCATTACCGGCATGATCACTCCGCAGACGTCGTCACTGCTGCACAACGGCTCGACGATTGCCTACAGCCTGAGCAACGCCAAGGCATATCTGCGTTAGCAGACGTGTTCACCCACGTTATCTGGCCTGCGCCCGGACGGCATCGGCGTCGTCCGGGCGCAGGCCTTTTTAGACAAGTGCAGCTTTGATGGCGGGGCTTTCTGCAAGCTGCTCGGCTGCCTTTTCGTCGGAGCTGTCGAGTGCGGCCAGACTGCGGTAGACCCACTCGTTGACCTGGGTGTTCTTGACGCCTGCGGTCTGCATAAGGGCGCCTACCTCGCGGATTGCTGCGAACAGATCGGCCTTGGGACCCGCGAGCTCGACCTCGATACCGTGGTAGGCGGCCACGCCGCGGTTCTCACTCACGTGGTCGATAAAGCCCTCGACGGTCTCAAGCTGCTGAGTGAGAGCTGCATCATCGTCAACGTCCAGCGCGACGAGTGCGTTCGATACCGTGAGGGCGGGATGTCCGCAGGGGACAAAGCCCTCGATGACATCCATAGCTTCGGTAATGGTTGAGCCCAGGCCTGCGAGGGCATTGACGAGTTGCTGCTTGGTATCCATAACGGTCCTTTCGACGGGTCAATTTTTCTTGGCGAAAATATACGTGACGCGATCGGTGGCAAAAGTGCGAAGTGCGGCGCACATTGGGGTCTTCACAGCTCGTGCATAGAACAGCTGTCCGCTTTCAGAACGTGGTAAGATAACACTCCACAAGCGGGGCTCGCCCCGTATGTTCCTTGAAAAGTCGACGGTTATCGGGTGTTTGCAGGCCCGATACCATCCAGACTTTCCCAACATTCGGGGGCGACTGGTTTCGACACGATAGCTCTGAGAGAGGAAGCAAGCCGAGGTCTCCTCGCCTCGTTAAACAGGGGTACCGTCAAATTGAATTGACAACAACTCTTCTTTTGAGCCTATGGCTCTCGCTGCTTAATTTATAGCGGCGCGTCAACCCGGTGATTTCCCCGACACCGGTGCGACGTCATGTTAGGGGAATGCTCCTGCGCACGTAATCGGTATGGCGCAGGCTAAGATCGAACCGGTTGGGATGCTGCGAGCGTGTCGCTGCGCGCAAAGCGTCCGAGACTAAACCAGCGACTGAGCTTGGAGATGCCAATCAGGGGGCTTTCGTGGACCGGAGTTCGATTCTCCGCGCCTCCACCAATAGTTACAAGCAGGTAGAGAAGCGTCTCTACCTGCTTTTTTATTACATATAGATACCGCGGAGAATCGAACTCTGTGCAGGGCGCGGGCGTAAAGAAAACGCGTAAGCGTTTTTAGCCCGCGGGCGAGGACGCCGGCAGGCGGCCGAAGCCGGTGCGGATTTGCGAAGCAAATACGCGGATTCTCCGCGCAAAGCCTCGACTGGATATAGATTCGATGCCGATCGGACTGCAGCCTGCCATGCCCCGCATCAACGTCGCCCCAGGCGGAAAATCCATCCCAGAATTCCGGCTCAGACTGGGATGCGGTTTCCGGATGACGTTTCAAGCGGAAACTGCATCCCGGAATCGACGCTCGGAATGGGATTCATTTTCCGGAAGACGCCTCAAGCGGAAAGTTCATCCCGGAATCCGCGCTCAGAACGGGTCGCGCTTTCCCAACGGCGGTCCAAGCGGAAAGCGCATCCCGTAATCCCGCCTCAAACTGGGACACACTTTCCGCTTCACCTGCCGCCTCGAAAAACCTGCGCGCCCTCCATCCCAAAACTGGGTAGAAGAAAGCCAAAACGCAATCGCAGGAGGTCAATATGACTGCAGAAGATAAGGCAAAGAACGCCGGCAAGGTTGCGCTCGTCTTGGAGGGCGGCAGTTTTCGCGGGCAGTTTACCGCCGGCGTGCTCGACGTTCTCATGGAGGCCGGTGTCGAAATTCCGGCGGTGTACGGCGTATCGGCCGGTGCGCTCAACGGCGTCAACTACAAGTCACACCAGATCGGTCGCGTCAATCGCATCAACCTGACCTTCTGCAATGACAACCGCTACATGGGTGCCGCATCCTTCGCATCCACGGGCTCCATCGTGGGTTACGACTTTATCTTCAACGATATCCAGGACCGCCTGGATCCCTTTGACAACGAGGCGTTCGACGCGAGCCCCATCGAGATGTACGCCGTCGCGACGGACATGCTCTTTGGAACTGCCGCATACCTGCCGGTCAAAAGCGCCGTGCTCGACCTCGACGCCGTGCGTGCCTCGACCTCGTTGCCGCTGGTGACGCCGCCGGTCGAGATTGACGGGCACAAATACGTCGACGGCGGCGTAGCCGATTCGGTTCCTATCGAGCATGTGCTGGAGGAGGCCGGCTTCGAGCGCGCGGTTGTCATTGTCACGCAGGACCGCTCGTACGAGAAAAAGCCCTACGAGTTTATGCCTGCCGCGCGCGCCCGCTATGCCGACTACCCCTACCTGCTCGAGGCTATCGAGACGCGCCACGACCGCTATAACCTCCAGCGCATGCACCTGTGGAAGTATGAGCGCGAGGGCCACGCGCTGGTCATCGCTCCGCAAAAGCCGGTCGAGGTCGGCCATGTCGAGCATGATCCGGCCAAGCTTCTCGACCTGTATATCCAGGGCCGCCAGGAGGCAAAGCGCTTGCTGGGAGATATCGAGGCATTTGTCGAGCGCTAGCGCTGCAACGTCACGGCTCGTGGATGACATGTGCAGAAACTCTGGTCGGAGCCAAAATACCTGTTGACTCGTACGGCGAGCGGGGTAATATGGACGGGTTACTTGCAGAGCCCCGTGAATCTCTGTAACAACACGTACTGTACATGGAGGAGTCTAAGTGATTTCGAAATCGACTCACTACGCCAAGCAGGGCGAGGTCCAGCGCAACTGGGTTCTCGTCGACGCCGATGGTGCTGTCCTGGGCCGTCTTGCCACCCAGATCGCAATGATCCTGCGCGGTAAGAACAAGCCCCAGTTCACGCCCAACAGCGACTGCGGCGACTTCGTTGTCGTCATCAACGCCGATAAGGTCCAGCTTACCGGTAACAAGGCCGACACGAAGACCTATTATCGCCACAGCGGCTACAACGGCGGCCTCAAGGCTGAGAGCTTCCGCCAGGCTATGGAGAAGCACCCGGAGAAGGTCATCGAGCGCGCCGTTCGCGGTATGCTGCCCAAGACCACCCTCGGCCGTGCCCAGATGACCAAGCTTAAGGTCTACGCTGGTGCCGAGCATCCGCATGCTGCCCAGAACCCCACGAAGATTGAGCTGGAGGCTTAAAGATGGCTGAGAACACCGTTGTCTACCAGGGTACCGGCCGTCGTAAGAACGCCGTCGCCCGCGTCCGTCTCGTCCCCGGCACCGGCAAGGTGACCATCAACAAGCGTGACGCCGAGCAGTATTTCGGCCGTCATCAGCTCGTTGAGAACGCCCTTGCTCCCTTCAAGGTGACCGACACCGCCGGTCAGTTCGACGTTATCGCTCTGTGCGATGGCGGCGGCATCTCCGGTCAGTCCGGCGCTCTGCGCTTGGGCATCGCTCGCGCTCTTCTGAACGCTGGTGACTACCGTGCTGACCTCAAGAAGGCCGGTTTCCTTACGCGCGATGCTCGCGTGGTCGAGCGCAAGAAGTACGGCCTCAAGAAGGCCCGCCGCGCTCCCCAGTTCTCCAAGCGCTAAGGTTTTATCTCCTTTCGAGATACAATGTACAAGCGGGGCCTGCCGATTCCTCGGCGGGTCCCGCTTTTCTTTTTCGACTAGGGTGGGCGGTTGTATATCGCCTGCTAGGGAAGGAGCGATCCTATGCCCCAGAACATCTTCGGTACCGACGGCGTCCGTGGCGTCGCCAATGCCGACCTCTCGTGCGACCTCGCGTTTCGCCTGGGCCGCGCGGCGACCAAGTTCCTTGGCCCGGACATCTGCATCGGCCGCGACACGCGTCTTTCGGGTACCATGCTCGAGAGTGCTCTGACCGCTGGCATTATGGCAGAGGGCGGCCGTCCGCATTGCTGCGGCGTTATCCCTACGCCGGCCGTGGCGCTGCTCACCGTCCAAAACGAGCTCGACGGCGGCATCGTCATCTCCGCTTCGCATAATCCGCCGGAGTTCAACGGCATCAAGTTCTTTAGCCGCAAGGGCATGAAGCTTCCCGATGCTGTCGAGGAAGAGATCGGCGCCTGGGTCATGTCCGAGGAGGCCATGGCTGCCGACACGCTGCCGACCGGCGCCGGTGTGGGTCACATCATCAAGATGAAAGACGCCCGCAAGGCCTATGTCGATCATGCCATCAGCACGCTCGACGGCCTTAAGCTCGATGGCCTGGTTGTTGCCGTCGACTGCGGCCACGGTGCTTCCTGCCAGACCACGCCCGCTGCGCTGCAGCGCCTGGGCGCCACGGTCCATGCCATCAACACCGATTACTGCGGCACCGACATTAACGTTGAGTGCGGCTCCACTCACCTTGAGCCCCTGCGCGAGCTCGTGCTGCGCACCCACGCCGATATCGGCCTGGCCCACGACGGCGACGCCGACCGCGTGCTGTTCGTCGACGGCGAGGGCAATGAGATCGACGGTGACTACATCCTGGCTATCTGCGGCTCCGATCTCGCCGCTCGCGGCAAGCTCGCCAACTCCGAGATCGTCTCGACCGTCATGTGCAACCTTGGCTTCTCCATCGCTATGAAGGAGCAGGGCTTCGAGATGGTTCAGACCGCCGTGGGCGACCGCTACGTTTTGGAGCGCATGCTCGCGGACGGCGCCGTCATCGGCGGCGAACAGTCCGGCCACATCATCTTCCTAGAGCACAACACCACCGGTGACGGCCTGGTGACGGCTCTGCAGCTGCTGGCCGTGCTCAAGCGCACCGGTCGTACCCTCACTGATCTTGCCGGCATCATGAAGAAGTACCCGCAGGTACTCGTCAACGTGCATTCCGACAACAAGGCCGGCCTGGACGAATGCCATCCCATTTGGGACGCCGTCGCTGCCGCCGAGAAGGAGCTTGACGGCCGCGGCCGCATTCTGGTGCGCCCGAGCGGTACCGAGCCGCTGGTCCGTGTTATGGCCGAGGCGGAGACGCACGAGCTCACTCAGCGTGTTGTCGACGACATCGTCGAGGTTGTCAAGCGCGAACTTCCCTAATGGTCAAAAACGGGTGCCAAGTGGTAAACTGTTAAAGCTATTTTGATTGATTGGTATGTCCGAGGGGGAGCATGTTCACTAAAGTCCTAAGGTCTTTTGGTATGCGTGGACGAGTTCTTACGCTGGATGCTCCCATCTCGGGCGACGTCATTCCGCTCTCCGAGGTAAACGACCAGACGTTTGCCACCGGCCTTTTGGGCCAGGGCGTGGCGATTCAGCCTACCGGCACGCGTGTGATTGCGCCGGCAGACGCCAAGGTCGAGGCCATTTTTCCCACGGGTCACGCCGTTGCGCTCAACACGGTCGATGGCCTAGACGTGCTGATCCACGTTGGTTTGGACACTGTTCAGCTTGAGGGCAAGCATTTTAGCGTGCATGCACAGGTGGGCGATGTCGTCCATAAGGGTGACGTGCTCATCGAGTTCGATCGCGAGGCAATTGCTGCCGAGGGCTACGATGTGACGGTTCCCATCTTGGTGTGCAACTCCGTTGAGTTCTCGAGTATCAAGGGCTCCGTTGGTGCGCATGTCGAAGAGATGGACCAGCTCATCGTTGCTCGCGAACGCTAGCAAGTGCACGTGGCTATTAGCCTACAATTCAAACACGTTTATGGAGGGCGCCCTCCGTGGCAAGATGGGATTTGTCCGAAGCTAAACGGCTTTGGGTCACCGTGGACGGGCAGGGGCCTCGACGCGGCTAGACACGAGACACATACATTACGCGACCTCGCCCTGGTGGCCGCACACGTTGGTTGCGGCCGACGCGGGCCGCGGGCAAGTGCTTGTAAGGGGAGCCTTGCCTCTCTTGTACGAGAAAGGACGCGTAATGAAGATCATTAAAGCTAAAGACTACGAGGATATGAGCCGCAAGGCCGCCAATATTATCTCGGCGCAGGTTATCCTCAAGCCCGATTGCGTGCTGGGTCTTGCCACCGGCTCCACCCCGATCGGTGCCTACAAGCAGCTCGCTGCTTGGTACGAGAAGGGCGACGTCGACTTTGCCGAGGTCAGCACCTACAACCTGGACGAGTATCGCGGCCTTTCGCACGACGATCCCCAGAGCTATCACTACTTCATGCGTGAGAACTTCTTCGATCACATCAACATCGACCTGAACAACACGCATGTGCCCGACGGTTCCAACCCCGACGCCGCCGCTGCCTGCTCTGAGTACGACAAGATCGTCGCCGCCGCCGGTTACCCGGATCTGCAGCTGCTCGGCATTGGCAACAACGGCCACATCGGTTTCAACGAGCCCGATGACCACTTCTCCAAGGGCACGCACTGCGTCGACCTCACCGAGAGCACCATTCAGGCCAACAGCCGCCTGTTCGACAGCATCGACGATGTTCCCCGTCAGGCCTACACCATGGGTACCCAGACCATCATGTATGCCCGCATGATCCTAGTCGTCGCCAACGGCGAGGCCAAGGCTCAGGCCGTGCATGACATGTGCTATGGTCCGGTTACGCCCGCGTGCCCGGCTTCGATCCTGCAGCTGCACACCAACTGCGTTGTCGTTGCCGACGAGGCCGCCCTTTCGCTCTGCGAGTAGCGCGAATCCTGCATCTCGACATAGCCTTGCCTAAGGCCTCCGCTTTGCGGGGGCCTTTTTGTTATCCCTCTCCGCCCGCTTGACCAAAATCTTGCCGCAAGCTTGACGAATGCCGGATGCCCAACAGCTTGATTCATTCCATACCAGATTCTATGCAAAAATGCCAATAAAAGGTCGTAGACGGTAGCGGGTGCTAGGCGAGTTGAATGACATAGCTGAACCTTGTTCATCTGCGTTACACTGCCGCTTAGATGGGACAAGCTGACAAGCTCATTTACCTGCTTAAAGACCGATTAGTCGGGGGATTAATAACAATCGGCCCTCGCTGTACAAAAACTTGCCGCTTGCGTACCAAAAGACAACCTAGAACACAAGGTCGCTCTATTCATAGCGCGGCTTGTATGGTCTTGCGGTTACAGTGTCCATACGGTCGAGTTGAGGAGCGGGCATGGTAAACGATTTGGGCAGTATGGACGACCTCGAGCTGATGCCGCTGGGCGGTGGCTATATGGTGCGACGCGAACGCTTGATGAATGAGCTTCTCGCCAAGGGCCGAAAGGCCGGCATCGTGGTTCTTTATGCGCCCGACGGGTTTGGGAAGACCTCGGTGCTGCTGCAGTACACCCATGAGGTTAAATGCGACCCGACGCGAGGCCCCGTGCGGATTATCGAGGCCGATCGCGCCACTGGGCGCGAGGTGTTTATGCAGCTCGAGGTGGTTACCGAAGAACTCAAAGACAAACCGCACTCCCTTATCGCGATTGATAATGTGCCAAACCTCGATCAGCACGATACCGAAGACCTTATCGACAGGATTCGCGGCCTGCGCGCTATGGGGGTAGGGGTCTTTATCTCCTGCCGTCCTTCAAATCGTCAACTGATTCATGGGCTGGGCGATTCGGTTAAGATCAATGCGCAGATGCTCAAGGTACATGCCTATGAGTATTCGGCGTGGGCATCGGCGTTTTCGATCAGCACATCGCTCGACTTTTATCAGCTTACGCAGGGCGTGCCCGAGCTCGTTTCGGCATTGCAGACGGGTCTGTATGGCCAAGGCGACGTAGCCGGTCTGCTCGAAAACGAGATTGTCAACGTATATGGCGCGGCACTTGTCGATCTGGCTTCGCTCGACAATAATGCACTGTTTTGCGTGGCATGTTTCATGATTTTGATGGGCGAGGGCAATATCGCAGAACTCGAGGCTTGCGGGGTGAGGCTATCGATGGTCGACCAGTCCTGCTTTGTACGCGACTACCCGATCTTTGGCTTGGACCCCGCCGAGCGGAGTTTTACGTGTCTGGGCACGGAGGATAACGGACGCTTGCGTTTGCGTAAGTTGGTGGCCGAGGTTCGCCCCGAACTTGTTCCGAGGGCGGCCCGGATTTTGCTTAAAGCGGGCCGATGCGATGCGGCGATGGGCCTGGCGGACGCCTTTTTGGACCGTGGAGCGGTCCTTGAACTTGCTGGGCAGTATGGGGTCGATCTTGCTCTGACGGGGCACGGGGCCGATATCTGCCGAGCAGCGCTGGGTACGATCGATGCCGACGATCCGGCTCCAGAGCCAACGCCTGCCGAGGCGCTCGGCGTGTATTTGGCAGCGGTCAGCGTGTCCAATACAAAGCTCGCTCGCTATATGGCATCGGTCATCGAGCGCGGGGGCGAACGGGCGGCCTGCGAAATAGACCCTGTTTCATGGAGAGTGGCCCAGACACTGACGGCTGTTTGCTATGGGGACAACGGGCTTGGGCTTCCTACGAACCTGGCCGTGCCAGAAATCGAGACATCCCATACCGCACTCGATATGTTGTCCGCGCATATCGAGGTCAAGCGCTGCCTGACCGAGCGGGGAGATGACGGCGGCGTTCTACAGCAGCTCAAAACGAGCAAGGCCTACGACTGTGAGCTCGACATCGCGGGGATTGTTATACGGGCCGATAGCATGCTGGTGGAGCTCTTTGACGGGTCGTTTACGGGAACCGACGAGCGCGACGACGAGATGACGGTGGTGCGGGAGGCGCTCGACGTGCGTGGGCTTAAGGCGATGGCTATCTGGGTGCGCATGGTGTTGGCGGCACGGCGGCTCCTTTCCGGCCTGCCGGTAACCGACGACGCGGCGTTCAACGAGCTCGATCGTTTTGCCGTGCGCATGCGCGACAACCAGATTCAGCTGTTTGGCCTGTTGCTAGAAGGCTGGCAGTCGCTGGCAGAGGGACGGCCGGTTAATGCAAAGTTCCGTGCGGTCCAAGTGCTCAAACTTGCCGAGGAGTCGATTGCGTACATGCGCGATAACGCATTGCTGCTGGAGCGCGCGGCGTATCTGCGTAACACCTCGATGGTTTCGGTACGCGAGGAAGCGGAGTTGCTCGATATAAGCCAGACGCAGGTTGGTGGTGCAGAAGCCTGGATGGTGGCGCTGCATTTGGCTTGCGCGGGGCGAGATAGCGATCTCGCGGCCTGGATGTCCATGAATCGCGCGGGGATTCTGGAACCATCGTATCGGCTCTTTGCGCGCCTTGCCATGCATTGTCTGGGCGAGCCGGCGACCAGGATTCGCAAGAAGCTTCCCGTGCGCGAGCTGTCGCGGTACTCGCTGCGCGACGATTTGGAAGGGGAGGGCGAGCGCCTGTTCCAGGCTGGCGAGGTTGAAGCCGTTGATACCATCGACCATATCGAGATTCGCATGTTTGGTGCGTTCCGCGCCGAGCGCGACGGGTTTCCCATCACGGACAAAATGTGGCGCCGCAAGAAGGCGGCGACGCTTGCCGAGCGGCTTGCACTGGGCATGGATGCGCTCGTCGACCGCGAGACGCTGGCAATGGAGTTGTGGCCCCATGCCGAGTTCAATAGCGCCCGCAACAACCTGTACTCGACGATATCGCGCTTGCGGTCGGCTTTGGGACCGACGCCGGATGGCAAGTCGTGTGTGCTCATCCAAAATGAATGCATCGGACTCAACGGTGACTACGTCAAGACCGATGTACGGCTGTTTGACCAGATAAGCCGCGAGGTTTTGGGAAATCGCACGGGTGCGCGCGGGCCCCATCTGGTCGAGTTGTGCCTTAAGATTGAGCAACTTTATGCCGGACCGCTGCATGTGCCCAATGGCTGTAACCCCACCTACTTTTTGCGTATGCGACGCATTATGGAATCGAAGTATATCGACTGCATGATTCGGGGCGCGAATGCCGCCCTAGAAGAAAACGACCTGCAGTCGGCGGTATGGCTGGTGGAGTCGGGGCTGCGGCAAGAGACGGCGCGTGAGGATATGGTGCGCTGCGCCATGCGCGTCTACAGTGCGGCGGGGCGACGACGCGATATCGTCGAGCTGTACAGCGGGCATATGCATCATCTGAGGGAGCAGGTCAATGGCGTGCCCGAGCCCGAGACGCGGCGTCTATACGAGCGCTTGGTGGAGGGGCGGCTCAATCGCGTGCTGGTCGAGCGATAAAAAACGGGCGTCCGAAGTACTTGGGCACCCGTAAGCTTGCTATGTGTTCGCTCGCCGGATCATTGGCTCTTAGACGAGCTTGATCTTCTCAATGTCCTTGCGCGAGGACTCGCGATACAGCGAGAACTTGCGGCCGATGACCTGGACGACCTCGGCGTGGCAACGCTCAGCGAGCTCTTCGGCGGCCTCGCGGGCGGAAAGACTGGAGCCATCGAGCACGGAGCACTTAACGAGCTCGTGCTTCTCCAGGTAGGCGACCGTCTGCTCGACGGTGCCCTCGTTGACATCGGACTTACCGATGATGATGGCGGGGTTGAGGTGATGGGCCATGCTGCGAAGCTGCTTGACCTGTGCTCCTGTCAGTGCCATGGGTTCTCGCTTTCTATGTATGGGGCGCCCCGCGACGGGGCCTTAATCTACGTGAGCTGTCCCACGATAGCGCAGGAACGGCGCGGTGTGGAGCGCGTTTGCCCAGTTCAAAAAGAATGCGGATGCCGAGGTGATGGGCAGTGCGGGCTGTGAACGGGCTACGAGCGGGATTCAGAGACCGGTTCCCATGCAATAAACGCCCAGCGAACCTTACGGATATGGTCGAGCATATAGCGCCCCTGCGGCACGCCCTTGGAGCCCGGCTCGCCGGCATGGGGGTTTTCGATCATGTGCTGAGCGATATAGTCGCGCAGGCGGTCGATCTTATCCTCGTTGCCATGCTCGAGCATACGGGAAAAATCCGCCACGCCTGCCTCAAGGCTATCGAAGGTATCGCGACGAGGTGATTCAAAGTATGTAACCTGCGGCAGGGCACCCATCTGAATGAGGATGTTGAAGGCGTACACAAAGCCATTGCTGCAGGTAACCGAGGCGCCGATAGCGTTCATCAAGTGCAGGTCATAGCGCGGGCTGGAGTTGGCGACCATCGTGACAGCACAACGCCGACGAGCCGTACGGTCGAGCTTGGCAAGCGCACCTTTTAGATTGGTCGTCGTAACCGACCGACTGGCAAAGGCAACATCCACCGCTTTCGCGACCGGTCCAACCAAATCCCAATCATCATCCCAAGCAAGCTCAAGCGGTGTAATGCGATTCTCGAGCCCATAGTACTCAATGCCAGCATCAAGCGTGCCTAACATAGCAGGGGAAAAGTCAGCAGCAATCACAGGATGCCCAGCCTGAGCAAGCGGAATGGCAATCGACCCAGCTCCACACCCCATATCGAGCACCGACTCACCAGGCTCAAGAGCCAGCAATTTCATAAAATCCCGAGCATAAGGGGCAGTCTCAAGAGGTCGAAAATGCCGAGCCCGCTTATCCCATTCAAAAGAATCATCAGCCCGCCGCCGATCAGCTTGCAGACGTATCCATTCGCCATTCCAATCCGCAGAAAGCAGATCAGAACGAATCTCCCCATCAACCACGGGCCAACCTCCTCACACAACAAAAAGCGGCCCCTCCCAAAAGAAGAGCCGCAACAAGCATATATCAGAAAAAGAACCGTTCCAACGCCAAACCGCCACACCAACCAAGGCGGGCAGAAGCGAAGCGACTGCCACTGAGCCAGAACCCAGCCAAGGTTGAGATGTGCGGGAGCCCCGCCGCCGGGCGGCAGACATATAAGGTCGATCGCGAGTTCCGCACGAGCCGGAGAGCACTTAATGTGCTCTCCGT
>CALJDJ010000027.1 GCA_938023705.1 uncultured Collinsella sp. | reverse complement strand
GGGGGAGCCAGTCCCCCGGCTCGCCCGCTTTCAATCATTTAAATCGCCGCATCTACTCTGCAGACGAAGATCCACCATCAACGATTGCTTGCTCGGACTCAGGAATCCCATCGGCACCCGTGCTCTGTTCTTGCTCCACCTCTTCGCTGATTGCGGAGGCGGGGGTCGAGCCCTTCGCGCCCACGATGTAGGCAGCTCCAAACCCTAACGCAATGGCAATCAAGGTCAAAATCACGTAGACAGGCCAATGGCGCTTAATATACGAAAACACGTTGACTCCTTAGAGCTCCGTCTACGAACGGCGGATAACCTCGGTCACGACCTCGGATACCGTGGCAATGTTCGTCGGGTTGACATTGTGGGGCAGGTCGTCCTCGGTACGAGCGCAAGCCAGACGCGTGCCGTCCACGCCGGCGATGGTGAGGGCTCGGCGGCTCGCCTCGAGGGCGGCGTAGGCATCGGTCTTGGCATAGGGCATCTCGAGCGCGCCACAATCGACATGGAACGACTTGCACACCTTGCTGACCAGGTTCATGATGCGGCGATCGCCCTTGAGCAGCTGCTGTTCGCCCTCAACCGTCACCACCGAAAGCCTACCGGCGCCGACGGATTCAAGATTGATGAAGAAGACGCCGCGGAGCTTATCGCGATGCGAAGCCAAGAAGGCCTTCATACCGGCGCCATCACAATCCGAGGCGCCCGTTGCCACAAACCAGATATCGTGACCGAGCAGCTCATCGTCGCCCATAGAGGCGACAGCCGAGAGCATATCTTCGGAAGAAGCGCCGTCGGAAGACGTAGCGCCGCCCTTCCAGCCATCGTTATCGTCCTCGAAATTATCCCACGAACCGATGCCGCGACCGGACTTCTTGGCATCGTAATCGTCTTCGACGCCCAGCCAATCACTCATGCTGTCCTGTTCGTTTTTCTTTTTACGACCGAACAGGCCGCCCAGGCCGCGCTTGCGAGACTTGGGCGTCGCCGGGGCGGGAGCCGAAATGGTCTCGATCGGCTGAGCGCCCGACGCAACGGGCCTAGGAGGCGCAACGGGTGCCGATGTTGGTTCGGGACCCTGAGCGGTAGCAAAGGGGTCGTTGACCTGTGCGGAGGGGTCGGGAAGGTCGAACAGCGACGTGCGAGACGCAACGTTTGCCTGCTTCATCGACGGCAGCGACGGATCGGGGACCGAAGCCAGCGGAGACGAGGAAGGTGCAGGCGACGGAGCCGACGCCGGATCGGGAACATTCACCTGCGGACGCGGTGATGCCTGGGAGGAAATCTGGGCCATAAGGGAATCGACCGTTTCGTCCTGGGTGGGAGCAACATCGGCAACCGTGGCACCGGAACCACTCGGGGTCGGCATGGTGAAAATCTGCGTGGAGTAAGGCCTCGACTCATCTGTCTCGGGAGCCTCGGAAACCGCAGGCACTTCCTCCTGCTCGACCTCGGTCGAATCACCTTGATCGGCTGCCGCGTATTGCTCTTCGTCACAGTTGACCTCGACGGGCTCGTGCCCGGCGGCATCTTGGATTTCGGCAGCATCAATAGGCTCGTCATCGTCTGCCGCGTCGCCCTGCTCATCGGAAACAGGAAGGGGCTCGGCAATCGCGGTGCCTTGCTTTTCAAACGTTATCGTGGAATCGAACTGCGCGGCATCAAACGACATGGTGCTATCGACGTGCTGCTGAGCCTCAAAGGACGTTGTAGCTTCGGCGGCGTCGACAGGCACGGACTGCATAGCCTCGTTCTGCTCGAACTCTTGCGCCGCGCGCTCACGTGCCGCCTCGGCTGCCTGCTGCTGAGCGATAGCCTCCTGCTCGGCAGCCTCGCGTGCGGCAACGCGCTTCCCCTCGAAATCGTCGACAAATTTCCTGCCCTTTGCAAGCGCACCCTTAAAGAAGTTGGAAGCGCTGGCGCCAATCGAAGAGAACGCGGATGCAATATCGGCATGGGGCGTTGCCGCGGGAATCTCGGCCGAGAAATCAGTATCGCTCTCGTAAGACACGCGCCTCGGCTGTTCAGCGTAATCGTCGTCAGGCTCGTCCCTAACGTCTTGCGCCGGCGCGGCGGGAGCCAAAATGTCCAGTCCTGCCGCGGGATCGATCGCGGACACCGCCTCGGGCTCGGCAACGGCAGCGGCAACCGCGGCAGACTCATCATCCACGGCGACAACGGGCGCAGATGCAGTCACGACGGGGGCAGGCTCGGGCTCAAACGTCGGCTCCTCGCCTTCCTCGTAATCGAGCGTGCAGGACTCGGGAAGCATTCCGAGTGCACGGATGGCATCCGAACCAAAGCGGATGTTGCCGGCGGCATTGCGATAGAGCCTGGGCTCGGGCTCGGCCGCGACAGGCTCCTCCGCCGGCTCGGCAGTGGGAACCTCGTCATTGAACTCTTCGGCCTGGACAGCCTGATTCTGATCCTCGGGCACGATGGCGCCAATCAGCGTCTCGTCGGCAGACGCACCCTCAAAGCCCTCGATCTGCTCGTCGAAAGCCTCGCCCTGTTCGGGCTCGGTCTGAGCGTCGGGAGCAATCGGCTGACCGAACTCGTCCTCGGCGTAGGTAGGCTCTTCATACTCGATGGTGTTGCCGTAGTCGTTTTGCTGTTGGGCCGCGGCATACTCCGCTGCTGCGCGCGCCATCTCCTCGGCACGACGCTTCTGCTCCCCAAAATAGGTATCGAACGGAACATCGTCGGGAAACTCGTTTTCGCCCTGGAAGGGAGCAACGTTGTCCATAACGCCGAGCATAGCGGCGACAGAAGACTTGTTGCACACTGCGCCGGACGTATAGGGAAGCACAAAACGGTTAGAAATGATGTTTGCCGCGTTGGCGAGCGCAACGAGGGAAGCGAGGATCGCGACAATCCACAGCAGAACCTTGAGCGCGCCGGGGAGCGGCAGGATACGCAAGATGGCAACGGCAGCAGGGGCAACCGTGGCAACGGGCAACAGCTTGGCGATGAGCGCACGATACGAAGCATAGGGCTCGCGGGCGAGCAGCTCAGCACGGGGAGAGTCGTAGTGTGCGACAACGACCACCGGGCGGTTGCGCGGAGACGCGAGCGGGCCCGAGGCCTTGTGGTAGGCGATGACATTTTGGCTCACGCCCGTCTTGCCCAGGCGCGAAACCACGGGGTGGCCCGTGCGCTCGAGCACGTAAAGAACGGCGCCGACAATGGCCAGCAAGGTGCCGACCAAGCCGATGCCGCCACCGATGCCCATCAGCAGGGCGCCGGCAAACGCAAGAATACCGGTAACGGCAAATGCCAACCTGCTGGGCGCCGGGGCATTGAACTCCTGAACCTCGGGATCAAAGCCGTGGTTGCGGAAGATCTGAGCGATATCCTCGGCAGCCAAGCGCTCTTCTTCGCTGCATGCCGGCGTGATGCCGGTGTTCTGCAGCAGGTGGTTAATATAGTTCTGGGTGTTCGCCATGTGCGCTCCACATCCATAATCCGACAAATAGGCCCAATGCATGCACATTAGAACCGTATATAGTCGAAAGTATACCCCGAGCGAGCGCAAACGACCGAATTCGGGCCATCTTAACGCCCCGAGCGGACAAGGATATAGCCTAATCTCCATATCGGACTAAAATCATGGCAGCAAACCACCTTCTCATGCGAGGACTCTATGACGGCAAGCGACGCGACCGCGACAATTAAAAAGGGGAATTCGGAGCCCAGTTTCGATAAAACGGCTCAGCGCATCCTCAATCTTTTCTTTGTGCTCAACAGCTCCCCCGAACCGCTGACGACCGAGCAGATCGTCTTGGATTCTGACCTGGGATATGGCTCGGGCAATATCGACTCGGATAAGCGCAAGTTTCGGCGCGATCGTGACAAACTGCTCGAACGCGGCATCTTAATCAAGGAGGTTCGCCCCGCCGGCGCGCAGGAGACCGAGGAAAGCTCATGGACAATCGACCGCGAGCACACGTTTGCGGCAGGCGGCCTCATCACCGCAGACGACGCCGATATCCTGCTCAACGCTATCGACCAGACAATAGCGGCCGGCTCATCCACTTTTGCCGCGCCGCTTGCCGATATTCGTTCCAAGATTGCCTACCTCACCGGCAGGACGACGGCGGACGAAGCACCGATCCGCCGCTCTCCCACCGTCGATGCGGTATGGAGCGCCTTTGCCGAGCGATGCGCGCTGCGATTTTTATATCAGAACGGACGCGGTGAGCAGAAAGAGCGTACCGTCTGCGTCTACGGCATGTTCGAGCGCGAGGGCGTTGCGTACTTCTGCGGCCTCGACAATGCCACCGACGACATCAGGACATTCCGCTGCGACCGTATCGTTCGCGCTTGGCGTCCTTCGAAGGCCTACGCCATCCCTGCAGACTTCAATCTCAACGACTACCTGTTCTTTGAATTCGATTTTGCCGACCGACCGCCCGTTGCAGCCACGTTCTCGTTCGCCCCTCAGACGCAGATCGATATGATCAACGGCCTCACGCGCGGGCGAGGTGAGCTCGCACACACCGATGCGGGATGGACCTGGACCGTTGACGTGCGTGACCTTGAAGCCGCCGCCTCATTTTGCATGGCCCACGCCACGGACGGCATGAGGCCCATGGCCCCCAAATCGCTCAAGCAGGCGTGGAACCACCTCATTGAAAGGACGGTGCATGAGCATGCCCGTGCGTAAACTCACCAGCGAGCAGAGACTCTCGCGCGCCATCGACATCATGGAGGCCCTCTACGCCGCCGGCGAGAACGGCATGACACGAACCGAGATTTGCAGCCGCTTTGACATCACGGGGGTGTCGCTCGACGAGATTCTCGAGATCGTCTCGACGCTCGCGGACCGAGAATCGGGCGCGCGCATCATCTGCGAATGCCGCGGCGAGCGTGTGGTCCTCACCGGTGACGCCGGGCGTGTGCTACCGCTGCGCCTGAGTGCCGCCGAAGGCGCTGTGCTCAACCATGAACTTGAATCGTTGGGGATCGAGCCCCAGGCGGCGGCTCGGATTCGACATGCTCTTCTGCCCGAAGAGCTCGGCTATAACCAGCGCGTCTTTGACACCGTCAACCACGGGTCGCACTGGCAGCAGCTGAGCTGCGCCATTCAGGACGGCGTTCGCTGCCGCATCTCGTATCGCTCGATGGACGATGCGCGGCCACGCGAGCGTCTGGTCGACCCCTTGCGCATTACGGTAAACGGCGACCAAACATACCTAATTGCCTGGGACATCGCGGTCGATGAGCAGCGCACCTATCGCATGGATAAAATCGAGGGACTCACCTTGACGGAAGACTCCGTCGTGCCTCACGCACCGGACGTCGCATCCCTCCACGATTCCCTTGCCCGGACGCAGCGTAGCGCAAAGCTCCTGATGCCATTCGATATGGCGGAGCATCTGGACTGGGCCGGCATCACCCTCATCGAGCGCGGCGGGGCAGACACGGCAACGGTAACCGTGCATTACGGCTCCGAGCGTTGGCTACTGAGCCAGATAATCGCAGCGGGCGGAGCCATCCGCATCTTGGATGACCCCGCCCTGTCAAAGCGTCTGTGCGATATGGCAAAAACCCTCGTCTGTCCGCTTTAGCGCCGCCGCTCGTGACGTGCGCGCCACAGTTGCAGATAGTGCCCGATCTGCGCCGATTCGATGCGCTGGTAGGAGCTCGTGGGCAGCGACGTTAAGAACTTCTTCCCGTAGCCCTTCGTCACCAGGCGCGGGTCGGCCAGAATCAGCACGCCGCAATCGGTCGACGAGCGGATAAGGCGGCCGGCCGCCTGCTTAACCTCGAGCACCGCCTCGGGCAGCGAATAGCGCGCCCAAGCGCGGTCTTCGCGCAGGTTGCGCTCGCACGAGAGCGGGTCCGTGGGGCTCGAGAACGGCAGCTTGGGAATGATGACGCAACGCAGCGTCTCGCCGCTGGCGTCAAACCCCTCCCAGAAGGCCTTAAGCGCAAAAAGCGACGAGGTCGGCTCGTTGATAAACCGGTCGCGCAGGCGACGAGGAGATGAGTTGCGCTGCTGGCAGTTGAGCTCCAGACCCGCACGGGCCATCTTGGGCTCAACGCGGGCGTACAGGTCTTCCATGTCGCGCCGATTGGTGAACAACGTGAGCACCGATCCGCCCATGGCAAGATGGGCGTCGACCAGCACGCGCTCGAGCGCCGTAAGATAGCTCTCACGATCGCGCGGATCGGGGATATCGCCCGCAACGACTACAGCCATGTTCGAATCGAAGTCGTAGCTCGAGTCCAAGTGCAGCGATGAGGATGTTGAAGCACCGATGCGATCGAGGCCGACAGCATGGTTGAAGTGCTCAAAGCTTTTGGACACCGTCATGGTTGCCGAGGCAAAGATAGCCGTGTGAACCTCGGGCAGCCACTCGGTTGCCAAGGCCTCGCCAATGTCGATGCGCTCTGCGGTCACTGACTCTCCGCCGGCACGCAACCTGCGATTGACCTGCAGCGAATATACGTAGTGTTCATCGGTGCCATCAATGATGAGTTTGAGGTTCTCGACCAGCTCGTGCAGGCGGCGCGAGATATCACCCAGGTCGACAACAACCTCGGGCTTGTCGGCGGCGACGGCTTGCACCAGCGCCTCGACGCTTTTGTCAGCTTGTTCCAATGCGTCGATGGCTGTGTAGGCCGACTGTAAGAAATCATGCCAGTCGTCAGATTCGCGCAACTCGGGGCCAATCCATAGATTGGCATTGTCATAACCCCCACGGGCACGGCGGCCGAGCTCGCGAACGCCATCGAACACGTCGGCGATTGCCATGCTCGCGCGCGCAACCGTCGACGTCGCCTTGGCAGTAAGGCCCAAATAGAGCGTAGAGCCCTCGGAGGTTGCCAAATCACGGGAAACCTGGCTTAGCGCGCCGGTGCTCGAGCCACCCAGGCGCTCAAACAGAACGCGTGATTCGTCCGCCGACACCACGCGCGCCCACTGGCGGCGCGCCTCGCGCTCGATGGAATGGGCCTCGTCGATTACCCAATGACGAATCGGGGGTAAAATCCTGCCCTCAGCCGCGACATTGCGGAACAGCAGGGAATGGTTGGTGACCACCACATCGGCATGCGCCGCACGACGGCGAGCACCGTGGACCAAACATTTATCAGGGAAAAACGGGCAGAGGCGACGGGCACACTCGCGCGAGGCCGTCGTAAAGTCGGGGCGGTTGACGCTGCGCCACCGAATGCCGAGCGAGTCGAGGTCGCCATCGGCTGATTGGCAGACGTACGCCATAATGACCGCGACCGCCGTGAGCGTGTCCGCCGGATCGCGCTTGGTGGTAATCTCGACCTGGCCTCGGCTCATGCGCTCGAGCTTGCGCAGGCACGGATAGTGGTCATACCCCTTGAGAGCGCAAAATGACAGACCACCGTCCAGTTGCTCGGCAAGTTTTGGCAGCTCATGGTACATGAGCTGGTCGGCAAGATTGTTCGATTTGGTCGCAATACCAACCGTGATGTTGTTACGGCGTGCTGCCTCGGCAAAAGGCACCAGATAGGCCATCGATTTGCCAACGCCCGTGCCCGCCTCAATTACACGATGAGTGCCCGTGACCAGCGCATCGCGGACCTCGAGCGCCATCGCGATCTGCTCATCACGCGGCTCGTAGGTGGGATACATGCGATTGACCAGGCCACCTGGCGCATAGTCTGCCTCAATCTCCTCACGACTCGGCATCTTGAGGACCGGCAGTTCGTCGGCGTCCACCCGATCGTCGGCGCGATCGGCCTTGAGAACGTCAGCACGAGCGGCGCTGAGAGAGAAGATAGAACCAGGGTTCTGCCCTGCCAAGAATGAGAAGATAGGACGATAGGACCAAGGCACATCCGAGTGCATGTCGGCTAGGCGCGCCATGAGGCCCTGGGGCAAGTCGGTGAGCGCCACGAGCAACACGCGCCATACGCCACACAGAGCGTCGACGTCGGCATTGGCACGGTGTGATACCGAGTCACAGCCAAACAGATCGGCCATAAAAGACAGCTTGTGCGAGGCCAGGCGCGGAAGCGCGATGCGCGACAGCGCCAGCGAATCGATCCAAATATCGCTCACGTTGACGCCGCCTTTGACCGACTCGATAAACGAGCGGTCGAACGTGGCGCTATGTGCGATCACCGGGCAACCACCGACAAAATCGGCGAGATCGGCGACGGCCTCAACGGCCGACGGGGCATCTGCCACATCGGCATTTGTAATGCTCGTGAGCTCGGTAATCTCGGCGGGAATCAGCTGCTTGGGATGCACGAAGGTATCGAAGCGGTCGACGACCTCGCGGCCCGAAAGACGGGCCGCCGAGATCTCGATCAGCTCATTGTCCTGCACCGAAAGACCCGTGGTCTCGGTATCGAGGACAATCACATCTTCCTCGATAAGGCCGAAGGACTGCGTTTTGGCGCGTTCGGCAAGCGTGGCATAGGAGTCGATGACAAACTGCGGCGTTCCTGACGAAACCGCGTCCTCGATTAGCATGCAATGCCCGCTCGACGAAGACCCATACGGATCAGGCTGTCACAGACCTGCGGGAACGTCATGTCGTCGGTGTGGCGGATCTCATCCGGATACAGCGACGTATCGGTCATGCCGGGAATGGTATTGGTCTCGAGGATAACGGGGCCGTCCTCGCTCACGATAAAATCGCTGCGCGAGATGCCCAGGCAACCGAGGGCCTTGTGAGCGGCACAGGCAAGTTCCTGGGCACAAGCATAGTTCTCGGGTGAAATCTGCGCCGGAATGCGATGGATGTCCGTAGGGTCGACATATTTCACGTCCAGATCGTAGAACTCGCAGTCCTCGGGCTTACGGATCTCGACAATCGGCAGGGCGCGCACGTCATCCTCGCCGTATACGCCAACGGTGATCTCGGTACCCTCGATGCACTTCTCGACCAGCACTTTGTCGCCGTACTCAAACGCCTTGGCGATTGCCGCGGGCAGCTCGGAGGGCTCATGGACCAGGGAAATGCCATAGCTGGAACCGTTGACGGCCGGCTTCACAAAGCAGCGCTCGCCACAAACCTCGACGATATGATCGATATCGACTTCATCGCCCACCTCGAGCGCAAGGCCGGGGGCAATGGGAATGCCCGCCTTGGCGTACAGGAGCTTAGAGACCTCCTTGTCGGCACCGCAGGCGCTGGCAAGCACGCCCGAGGCCGTGTAGGGAATACCCAGGGTCTCCATGGCGCCCTGCATGGCGCCATCCTCACCGCCGGCGCCGTGCATGGCGATAAATGCCACATCGAATCCGCCGGTCGCCATGGTTACCATAAAGTCATCAGCGGCCGTGTCAAGCAGCTCCACCGAGGTGTAGCCGGCTTCCTTCAGTGCCACCACAACGTTCTTTCCCGAATCGAGCGAGATCTCGCGCTCGGCGGAATGACCGCCCGCCAAGACCGCTACGTGCATGTTCTCTAGGCTTTTACCCGGCATGGGCAGACTCCTCCTCTATAATTTCTGCAGCTGATACCATATTGTAGCGATACCCTCTACGTTTCCCCAAAATCGAAAGGCTTCCATGAATCCCAGGACTAAATCTCAGGACATTCGCGACTTGAGCCAAAACGATATTCGCGAGCTCGTGGCCGAACTTGGCCAGCCCGCCTTCCGCGCAAAGCAGCTCATCGAATGGGTCTTTGAGAAGAACGTTTGTTCGTTTGACGACATGACCAACCTTCCCAAGGCTTTCCGCGAGCAGCTTAAAGAGGCTTTTGCCTTTGACACGCCGACTGAACTCACCAAGCAGGTTTCCAAAGATGGCTCTCGCAAGTACCTGCTCGAGTACCACGACGGCATTTCCGTCGAGACCGTCGGTATGCCCCGTCGCAACAAGCTTTCCGTCTGCGTATCCACCCAGGCAGGCTGTGGCATGGGCTGTGCCTTTTGCGCTACCGGTCTCAACGGTCTCAAGCGTTCTCTGACCGCTCAAGAGATCGTCGACCAGGTGCTTCATGTATCCAACGACTTTGGCGAGCGCGCCACGAGCGTTGTCTTCATGGGCCAGGGCGAGCCGTTTGCCAACTACGACGAGGTTCTCAAGGCGCTGCGTATCCTCAACGACCCCGACGGCATCGGTATCGGCGCTCGTCACCTCACCGTCTCTACCAGCGGCGTTATTCCCGGTATTCGCAAATTTGCCGACATCCCCGAGCAATTCACGCTTGCCGTTTCCCTGCATTCCGCCATCCAGTCGACGCGCAATAAGCTCATGCCCGGTGTTAAGAAGTACACGCTGCTTCGCCTTCACGAAGCGCTTCAGCTCTACACCGAGAAGACTGGCCGCCGCCCGACCTATGAGTATGCCATGATCGAAGGCGTCAACGATACGAATCCCGAGATGCAGGCGCTCTGCGACTTCTGCGAGGGAACGCTGTGCCACGTTAACCTCATTCAGCTTAACGACATCGAGGGCAGCCCGCTCAAGCCGTCGCCGATTCATAAGGTTGAGGATCTTCAGCGTCGTCTTGAGTCCCGTGGCATCGAGACCACGATCCGTAACTCCCGTGGTAACGATATTGACGCCGCTTGCGGACAGCTGAAGCAGCGCTTCAAAGTTCAGAAGAACGCATAGGGGAGTCGCACTCCAAAACGTTTCATGTGAAACATCGAACGGCCCCTGTTGCAGGATATGCAACCGTGGCCGTTTCATTTATTGACCACAATTTTGGACCGCTGCTAGCTTTCCCATTTTTTTTGGACAAAATAAGGGACCCTTGTCTCATGAATCAGACAAGGGCCCCTCAAAATATGCAGGGTAATTGTTAGGTACCTAATAGCCTACATTTTCCCATTGGTTGCTAACCCAACCTTGATTAATCTTAGGATTTTTCGTTACCTGAGCAGTGCGCATGGCAACATCTTCTGTCATAACATCCATTTTCTTCTTGGAAGTATCGACAATATCTTGCGCGCCACGAAGCAAACGACCTCGAAGTTCATCGTCTGTCGCGATCTTATAGCCAGCAAAGGCACCAGCCGCGACAGTCATCACCAATGCAATCGCAGTTAAAATCTTATTCCTCATCTTGGCCTCCTTGATCAAACTGAATCATTTCACCAAGAATACGAGAGAGCTCTTCCTCGTCTTTAAACTCAATCTCAATCTTATTCTTTCCACGCGAGCTCTTCACGCGCACGTTGGTATTAAATACCTGACGAAGTACACGCGCAGCCTTTTTAAAAGACTGAGGCGTTGCAGGCCTCGGAGTCTTAGGCGTCTCTCCGGCAGAAAACAATGGAGCAAGATTTTCTGTCGCTCTTACGGAAAGGCCCTCCGCAACAACCTTCTCTGCAAGTCGAATTCGAGCATCCTCATAGGGAACTGCAAGAATCGCACGTGCGTGACCAGCAGTAAGTTTACCCTCAAAAATCATCTGCTGTACTACTTCGGGGAGATCGAGAAGGCGCAGCGAGTTTGTAATTGCAGAGCGTGACTTGCTTACGGCCTTCGACAACGCCTCCTGGGTCATACCGCTAGCATCGATGAGCTGGCGATAGCCCTTAGCCTCTTCGACGGGATTCAGATCAGAACGCTGAAGATTTTCGATAAGAGCAAGAGCCAGCATCTCTTCATCATTAACATCTTTAATGATGACAGGCAGTTCCTCAAGACCAGCAAGCTTTGACGCCTGGTAACGACGCTCACCAGCGATGATCTCATAGCCGTTTCCATGTTTGCGAACCAAGAGCGGCTGCAAAACGCCATGTTCTTGGATTGACTCGCTCAACTCGCGAAGTTCAGTTTCATTAAAGTGAATTCGCGGTTGATTAGGGTTGGGAACGATATCCTCAATAGGTAGTTTTGTTTCAGATGCGGCATTTGAAGCAGATGCAGCAGAACCACCGGTCTCATACTCAGCCTCTGAGACCAAAGCATTGAGTCCGCGTCCCAATCCACCACGTTTCTTTGCACTAGGCACGCTTGATCACCTCTTTTGCAAGGTTCATATACGCTTTTGCACCCTTATTTTGAGGTGCATAGGTAATTACCGGTTCTCCAAAAGACGGAGCTTCAGAGATTTTAACCGTACGGGGAATCAGCGTCTTAAACGCCTTATCACCAAAGTACGATTGAACTTCCTCAACAACCTGATTCGACAAAGAAGTACGTGAGTCATACATGGTCATAAGCACGCCATAGGTGTCTAAGCCCTTGTTCAGACGTGATTTGACCATCTTCATTGACTCAAGCAGCTTCGTAACGCCCTCGAGTGCGTAATACTCACACTGGATTGGAATCAAAACGCTACCTGCTGCGGTCAAGGCATTGATAGTAAGCAGGCCGAGCGAAGGAGGACAGTCAATGAAAATAAAATCGAACTCGTCCTGAATCGGCTCAAGCAAATCTTTGAGGCGGGTTTCACGAGCAATTGCGCTTACGAGCTCAATTTCGGCACCTGCAAGCTGAATCGTAGCTGGAATTACGAATACCTTTTTGCAATTTGTATCAAGAACAAGCGATTCTGCCGGCACATCATTCAACAATGCATCATAGATGCAGTGATCAAGGTCTTCTTTTTCAATTCCAAATCCACTGGTACTGTTTCCCTGCGGATCAAAATCGACAATCAGTGTCTTACGACCCTGCTCACCCAGTGCTGCTGCAAGGTTTACAGCCGTCGTTGACTTACCGACGCCGCCTTTTTGATTGATGATTGCAATGATACGCGTGTCTTTTGCGTTCTTAGAACGCTTAACGTCGCGAAATCCCACGGTCCCTCCTGGTGTGTATTAAAGCTGTCAAACGGAGGATGTTTCACGTGAAACATTCCGATTCGATATCAACCGCCATGTTTCACGTGAAACACTGCAAGTTGTTAGTATCCATTATGTTTCACGTGAAACATCTAGGCAAGCGGATTCTTCTTAGCCATGCCATTTGCACGAGGCAATGAAACGGATGCTGGATGACTCTTCTTGAGAACAATGAACTCCCTGTGGCCCAAGCCCTCAGGCAAATCGATTGCGTCATTAAGAAGCAAAGTGAAGCCGCAAATCTTAGCTGCCGACATACCGGAAACTAGCTCCTCATCCGAAGGATTACCCTTGGTGATAACAAATAGACCTCCATCCTTGAGGAACGGAGCCGCATACTCAACAAGAATCGGTAGAGGGGCAAGTGCGCGGGCGGTTACGACAGAAAACTGCTTCTTATGGCTTCGAGCATATTCTTCAAGGCGATCATGAATCGCATGAGCATGTTTCAACCCAAGAGCATGAACAAAAGAATTGACGGCATCAACCTTCTTACCAACAGAGTCAATATAAGTAGTTTTACGATGCGTGGCTATGGTTAACGGAATACCAGGGAAGCCCGCACCTGTACCCATATCGAGCAAAGCTCCCTCAGGAGCCTTATTGATATAGGGGAGCAAAACAAGTGAGTCGAGGATATGAAGTACCGCAGCATCTTCTACGTTAAGAATACGGGTGAGATTAGTTGTCTTATTTGTTTCCAGAACCAAATCCAAATGCTGAATACATTTCCTCAGCTCAACATCAGATACGCTCAAGGAATACTCTTTGCAATAGGAAGATAGACGAGTCAACATCTCGTCAGCTTGCTGATCAGTAAGTACTAACAAAGAAAGCTCCTTTCTGACAAAAATCAGTGTATCGAGAACTTTTGACAAAAAAAGGGGACGTGGAAACCACGTCCCCTAAGCATAAGCTCGAGTAGATTATCGAGCAACAATCACCACATGGCGATCAGGGTCAGAACCCTCAGAATGAGTATCGACGGCATCATTGCCACGAAGTGCAATGTGAACCAGTCGGCGCTCATAGGCATTCATGGGCGGAAGCGAAACACTCTTATGAGTGCGGATGGCGCGCTCGGCAGCAGACTGAGCCATGGAGGCAACCTTGTCCTGACGGCGGCTCTTGTATCCCTCGACGTCCACTACAACCGGATACCTAAAGCCAAGCTTGCGGCTCACCAGCAAAGAGAACATAACCTGAAGAGCATCAAGAGTACGACCATGACGGCCAATGAGAACAGCAAGGTCGGGAGCCGTTACATCCAAAATCAGCTCACCCTCGTCGCCCTCATACTCATCGATAGGAGAGTTGGCAGCATCGAAGTGCGAAAGGATGGAACGCAGGATGGAAATCGCGACATCGGCAATGGTGTCGAGCTCCTCGTCGGTCAGCTCTTCACCAGCCTTGTAGCGCTGTGCAATCTCGGGATAATCGCCCGCGACCTGCGGGGCAACCTCCTCAAGCATATCCTCGATGATCTCTTCAGACATAACGTACTCCAAAAGTTAGGTACCTAAATAAGATTGATATCCCGCTACTTCTTCTTGTGCGGGCGCGGCTTCTTCTCGCGACGAGTGACCTCAACCTGCAGCGGCGCGTTCTTAAGACGCTCCTCCTCATCGGCCTTAGCCTTGTCGATAACCTTCTGCGTCACGAAGATCTGTTGGATAACCTGCCAGGCAGAAGACACATCGTAGTACAGCAGAACACCGACGGGCAGGCTCCAGCCCATCCAAAGCATCATGACCGTCATGACAACGGCCATCATACGCATGCTCTGAGCCTGCTGGCCGGTCTGGTTGCGCGACATATAGAGCTGCGGAATCAGGGTCAGGACAGCGAACAGGATCAGGCAGACCAGCGCAGGCAGCGCGACCATAAAGCCATCGGCAAAGGAGGCACTCGGCGTGGTGGTCAGATCGGGCAGAATATTAAAGAACGAGAACGTGCCGTCGTTAAAGTACTGCGGCAGGTTACGAAGCAGCGTAAATAGGGCGAACAGGACAGGCATCTGGATCAACAGCGGCAGACAACCAGCCATGGGGTTGAACTTGTTCTCGCTGTAGAACTTCTGCATCTCCTCGGCCTGACGCTGGGGATCGTCGGCATAGCGCTCCTGGATCTCGAGCATCTTGGGCTGCAGCACCTGCATGCGAGCCGTCGACTTAGTCGACTTGAGCATAAGCGGCGTCAGCAGCAGACGGATGATGACCACCAGGATGATGATGGACAGGCCCCAGTCGACCGCAAAGGTCTGGATGAGCTTGAGCAGCTCGAAAAGGATGTTAACGATCCAATCCCACATGTAAGTTTTCCTCCGATAGCGAGTGCCCGCTAGGGCACAGGGTCATAACCGCCGACGTGCAGGGGATTGCAGCGAGCGATGCGCCTCACGGCAAGCCAGCAGCCTCTCAAAACACCGTACTTCTCAATCGCCTGTACGGCGTATTGCGAGCACGTTGGGTAATAAATGCAGGCGTCAGGCAATAAGGGCGAAACAACCTGTTGATATATGCGAATAGGAGCGATGGCAACACGTCGCAAAACGTGATTGCTCATCGCTCCTCCCCGGCAACGCCGGCGCGTTTCATAAGCGAACGCAACGCCTTGTCCATCTCCTGCGGCGAGGAAACCCTCGTCTTGGGAGTTGCGAACAAGATGATGTCATAACCCGCAACGGGAAATCCACAGCTGCGGGCGGCCTCGCGCATCACACGCTTAGAACGGTTGCGCACGACAGCACAACCGAGCCGTTTAGCACCAACGAAGGCGACCCTTCCGGAGTCGCCTTCGCCAACCGATTCACATATGGTCATTCGAATCAGAGGGTGATTGAAACGACGCCCCTGACTGAACACATGCTCGAAATCTTGCCGAGACTTAATAGTCTTCATGCGAGATGTGTGTATCGCTGCTAGACAGTGAGACGCTTGCGGCCCTTGGCGCGACGACGGGCGAGCACGGCACGACCACCCTTAGTGGCCATACGGGCACGGAAGCCATGGGTCTTGGCACGCTTACGCTTATTAGGCTGATACGTACGCTTCATCTTAAGTTCCTCCTGCTGCATTTCGAGTGTCCGCGAGGATGCGGACGCAGATATAGACACGTGAGCTTGAAGATTGTAGGGAAATCAATGTTCAAATGTCAAGAAATCAAAGGTAAAAGGTTGCGCAGTTCACACGGTTCCCCCATAAGCCGAGCTCGATTTAGCGGTGCATGGCAACTTTTCACGATATTTCATCGAGTTTTCAACAGGTCATGTTGGCAATGTTGAGAACTTTTCGCCCGTTTTCCAAAGTTTTCAACAGGTTTTGAAAGATTGTCGAAAGATGAGAAACATTGCACGGTGAGCTACTATTTGTTCGAAACCTTTTGAAAGATTGCGAGCGGCATGTCTGACGACTTTTACACCATGGTCGATTCCGGAGACCCGGCACCCGACAACGAGCACATCACCGGCGTGCGCGAAGAGCGTGCGGAAGGCGAGCAGACGACCACGCAGGCGCCAAAAGCCATGTACGCCGCACGAATCGCCGTCTATGACGACATGCTGTCGACACCGCGTGTGATCGTCATTGATCCGCAGGACGTGCGCACGTATTTGGAAGAGACGACCAACACCGTCTACCAGTGCATGAAAGAACAAGGCGGCCATATCTCGCTCATGGTCATCCGCGAGATTGTCGAAAACTTTATCCACGCGCACTTTGCCGAGCCCATCATCTCGATTCTGGACGGCGGAGACACCATCCGCTTTGCCGATCAAGGACCAGGTATCGACGACAAGGAACGCGCTTTCGACTTTGGCGTTACCAGCGCAAACAGCAAGATGAAGCGCTATATCCGTGGAACCGGAGCAGGGTTTCCCATGGTGCAGGAGTATTTGGAAAACGCCGGCGGCGCCGTATCCATCGAGGACAACATGGGAAACGGAACCGTGGTTACGGTAAGCCTGAACCCTAAACGCGTGCAGGAAATCGAGCGTGCCGGCGGACGCGGTGCTGCCGTGCGGCCCGAGACGGAGCAGCCCACATATCCCCTGCCGAGAGCTTTTGCGCAGCAGCCCATGGCAACGCAGCAGATGCAGCCCCCCGTGGGGCAGATGCAGCAGCCCGGAATGATTCCTACACAAGAGCCCCAGGCGGCATCGATGTCGATGCCGCCAAGCATGCAAGAAGCCATGCCACTGGCGGCTCAGGACACAGCCGCAATGCAGCAGGCGACGGGGGCACCGGGTGGCCAGCAAATGGGCTATCAGCCGTACCAACAGGGATATCCATATCAGCAGATGCCACCACTGGGGTATAGCCAGCAGTTCCCGCAGCAGTACCAGCAGGGATATCAGCAGCCGTACCAGCAGATGCCGCAGCAGCAGTACAACCCCTGGGCACAGCAGGTGCCTCCGCAGCCTTACCAACAGTGGCCTCAAAGTTTTCAACAGCAAATGCCGTCGATGCAGAGTTCTCAACAACCAGCAGCTCAAATGATGTATCCTAATGCAGCAAATCAGTATGCGCAGCCACAACCGGACGTGTTCGTAAGCGATCGCGGCAACGCCGCGCTAGGCTATCTGGCGCAAAATCAAGCGTGCGGTGCAACCGATCTGGCGAGGGCGTTTGGAAACTCGGCCCCCACTTGGTCACGCACGCTCAATGACTTGGCGCAGGCCGGCTTGGTCATCAAGCATGGCCAGAAATACCATCTGACCGAACTCGGCGCCGCTCGCGTGCGAGCTCAGAGCTAAAGAACGGGAGAGACAGTGGACGAGGAAGCAAGCATCATCCTGGGGGATGCCATCGCCTTTTGCCAGCGCGACGGCCAAGATGCACGCCTCATCAACATGCTGGGGCAATCGCGCGCCATAAGCCTGACCGAAGATACGCTCACGATCGAGGCCCCCTCGCGCTTTGCCATCGCGCAGCTCAAAAAGCATCAGCCGACTATTGAGGCCTATCTGGAAGAAATCGCCTTTGCTCCGATCGCGCTCGACATCGTGGCACCGCAAGGCGCAACGGCCGAATCTGCTGCCGCGACGGTGCCCGCCACGGCTCCCGCTGCTTCCCCGGCGGCGCCGGCCTCCGCAGGCGACGTGCCGACAATCGAGCACCAGCACAGCGATGTTTCCCGTGAAACCATGGCACCGTTGCCGACCGCGGCGGCGACGTCAACGAACGCACCCGTCACGCACATGCCCATCGCTCACGACGCAACGACGGGCGCGGATTCGGGCATTGCAATCAAGAACACGCTCTCGGCCGATGATTTTCGTCGCATGATGAACCAGATGAAGGGCGGAGCGCCAACTAAATCCACGCAAGCTGCGACCCCCGCTTCACCCATGCCGGCACCGACCGTACCGGCCGAGCAGAATACGGATGGAGCCCCACTCGCCGCGAACTCAAAATTTACCTTTGAGAACTTTGTCTACGGCCCCGAGAACAGCCATGCCTATCGCTCGGCACTCAAGTTTGCCGCCCTCGCGGACGAGCGCGGCACGTGCACATCACTGTTCATCTACGGCAAATCGGGCCTGGGCAAGACGCACCTACTGCTTGCCATCAAAAACGAGCTCGCCGAGAAGTCGCCCGAGATCAAGGTCAAGTATGCCAACTCCCAGGCATATCTGGACGATCTGATGACCGAGTTCGACCGCCAAAAGAAGAGCAACGCCCCCATCATGCAGGCGTACCACGGCGTGGACGTGCTCATCATCGATGACATCCAAAACATCATCGGCAAGCGCGCGAGCGTGGACTACTTTTTCCAGCTCATGGACGAGTTCATCCGCAACAATAAGAAGGTCGTCATCGCGGCAGACCGCGCCCCCAAGGACCTGAACATGGACGAGCGTCTGACCAGCCGCTTCAACGCCGGCATGCTCTGCCTGGTCGCAGAGCCCAGTTACGAGATGAAATATAAGATCTTGCAGCGCTATTACGAGAACACCATCGTCGCCGCTCCCGAGGCAGGCGACGACTCGCTGCTGGCGGCCTATGGGGGCGACGGCGGGCACCTGACCGACGAGCACTTTAAACACATGGCCGAGGTCTCGGGCACCAACATCCGCGAACTCGAGAGCTTTTGCGAGCGCTGCGCCGGCGAGGCGGGCGACCGCGAGCGCGAGGGCGGGGAGCTCACCTTTGACGATATCGACGCCATCGCCAGCCAGTACTTCGACACATCGGCCAAAAAGATCAACGTCCAGACGGTTCAGTCCGTCATCGAAGAGCAGTACGGCGTGACGCACGAGGAGCTCATCGGCCCGCGTCGCAACGCCAATATCGCCAAAGCACGCCATATCGCTATCTACCTGGCCATCGAGATGTGTGAGATGACGACCACGGCGGTGGGTGCCGAATTTGGCAACCGCAACCACTCGACCGTCAGCACGAGTTACAAAAAGGTCCAGAAGATGATCCAGGAAGACCGCACCGTCACCGAAGACCTCAAGTCGCTGCGCGATAAAATTACACTGCGCTCGTAGGGAAATAGAGACACCTGTTGAAAACTTGTCGAAACCACGGGCATAAGGTGTCTAAAACCCAACCCGCGGTGATGAAAAGTTTTGCGCAGGTTTTGAACGTGGAAAACCACCCCTGTTGCACACAGGTTGCTGTCGATTCTCTTTCTTGGTCTGACCTGCGTCTTTGGGAGTAATCAACAGTTTCGTCAGTGCTATTACTATTATTAAGATATTTATATCTATAGAAAGGTATTAAAAGATGAAGTTCACCGTCAGCCAGAGCTCGCTTACACAAGCCATCGGCGTCGTTATGAAGGGTGTCGCTTCGGCATCCACCCTTCCCATCCTGTCGGGCGTGCTCGTTAAGGCCCAAGACGGCATCTTGGAATTCCAGACCTCTAACTACACTATCTCGATCCGTCATCGCATCGCGGCGCATGTCGAAGAAGAGGGCGAGATGGTTATCCCCTGTAAGATGCTCTCCAATATCACCAAGACCCTCCCCGATGCCCCGGTCACCTTTGAGCTGTCCGAGCGCCAGGTGCTGATTGGTTGCGAGAAGAGCTCTTTTAGGCTGAACACGCTCGATGCCAATGACTTCCCCGAGTTTCCGGCCTATGCCATCGAGAGTGCCGTGGAGCTGCCGACCGATGTCTTGTCCGAAATGGTCGGCCGCGTGTGGCGCGTCACCTCGACCGACAAGGCTCGCCCCATCCTGGGCGGCGTGCACATGAAGGTCGAGAACAACACCGTACGCCTGGTGGCGACCGATTCCTTCCGCTTGGCCGTGTGCGATACGCAGGTCGAGACCTCGACCCTCGAGGGCTCCTTTGAGCTCAACGTTCCGGCTGACGCCTTTAACGACGCGCTGAACATCATGGCCAGCCAGGCGACCATCATGATCGGGGCTACCGACACCCAGGTCGTCTTCGAGGCCGGCAACACCACCTACGTGTCGCGTCGCATCGAGGGCGTGTACCCCAACTACAAGCAGCTCATCCCCGATTCGTGCGTGACGAGCGTCAAGATCGATGTCGCCGCCTTTAACGCCGCCCTCAAGCGCGTGGCCGTTATCGCGAGCGCCAACCCCGCCGTCAAGTTCGAGATCGATGTCGAGAACGGGCAGATGGGCCTGTCCTCCATTTCCAATGACCAGGACCTTGCGCAGGAGACGATCGATGTCGAGGCTGAGGGCGAGTCGGGTACCATCGCCTTCAACTACCACTACATCTTCGGCTGCCTCAATGCCCTGTCCAAGGAGAAGGAGATCACGCTGGAGCTCAAGAGCTACTCGCAGGCGGGCATCTTTAAGTCCTACGACAAGATCAACTACCTGTACCTGGTCATGCCGGTCCGCATCTAGCACTGCGCCATGACCATGTTCGCCCGCGATCTTTCCGTCGCACACTACCGCAGCTTCGATAGCTATCACCTTGCCCTGGACGAGGGCGTGACGATACTTGCGGGACCCAACGCGGTGGGAAAGACCAATCTCATAGAGGCGCTGCAGCTGCTGACGAGCGGCGCCTCGTTTAGGCATCCGACCGCAGCCGAGCTCGTCCATGACGGCGTGGGCTCGTGCAAGATCGAGCTGAGGCTCGAGGGCGACGGCCGCGTGCTTGATATGGGATTGAGCGCGGAGGACGGTAAGCGCTCGTTTAGCCGCAACGGCAAGAGATGCTCTGCCGCCGGTGTGCGCGGGGTTCTTCCGAGCGTGCTGTTTTGCCCCGACCATCTGGACATGGTTAAGCGTGGCGCCAGTGTGCGCCGCGCCGCCCTCGATGACTTTGGCATGCAGCTGAGCGCACGCTATGCCGATCTTGCGAGCACCTATGGGCGCTGCGTGACCCAGCGTAACGCCTTGCTCAAGGAGACCTGGTGCTGCCGCGAGATGCTCGGCGCGTGGAACGATTCGATTGCCCGCGCGGGCTCGGCCCTGCTCGTGCACCGGTTGGCTCTGCTCGACCGGCTGGCGGGCCATGTGCACACTGCCTACGGGCAAGTAGCGTCAGGTGAGGCCGCCAACGTGACCTATGCGTCCACGCTGGGGGCTTTGCCCCAGGTCGAGGATCGCGAAGAGCTGAAGGGTTGGGCGTACGAGCGCATGCTGGCCGCCCTTGACGAGCATGCCGACGAGGAAATTCGCCGCGGCGTGACGTTGGTGGGACCGCATCGCGACGAGATTGAGTTTACCGTGGCGGGTCGCTCCGCCCGTTCATTTGCCAGCCAAGGACAGCAGCGCACGCTGGTGCTGTCCTGGAAGGTGGCCGAGGTTGCCGTGGCTCGCGATGTCCTGGGCACCGCCCCACTGCTGCTTTTGGACGACGTGATGAGCGAGCTCGACGGCGAGCGTCGCGGCGCTTTCCTGCGGCTGATTGGCGATGATATCCAGACGGTCATAACCACGACCAACCTGGGGTACTTTACCGATGACCTGCTTGATCGAGCCAAGGTGGTGAGCATGGGTGAGACGTGCTAATTACGAGCGCGAGAGCGAGACAGTCGCCTTCAGCGGGTTTTTGAACGCAGAGCGCCAGCGCATCCTGGCGGCTGCGACGCCTAAGCGCCGTGCGCAGATGGAGGCCGCCGAGGAGTCGCGCACGGTCTATCGCGCATGGAACGCGGTGTGCTCGGGCACGCGCGAGGGGCGGCATGTGACGGGACTGCGCTACCTGCCCGAGTCGAATGAGCTGCTGGTGTATCTCGACTCGCCCTCGTGGACGCAGGAAATGACGTTGTTGCGCGAGATCATCCGCGCGCGCATGGAGCGCGCCGGTGCGCATGTGGACGGCCTGGTGTTCAAAACCACCGCGCCCGGTCACACGCCGCCCGCCGCCAAGGAGCGCCTGCGCCCGGCGACGATCGAGCGCCCGCCGGCCCCGCACGCCGACCTAAGTGAGGCCGAGTGCACCGAGATCGAGCGCCAGGTGGCGCCCATCGAAGACCAAAAACTGCGCGAGGCCCTCGAGAATGCCATGAGAGCCAGTGCCGAGTGGGCCAAGGGCGTGCAAAGCAAAAAAGAGCCTTAAATCGCATCTGGTGGCCTTGTAGAGCCAAATACCCTCGGTCCCGAGGGTATTTTTTTACGATAAACTAGTAAGGCTGTACACATTTTCTTGACTGAAGGAGGACGTGTGGCAAACGAAAACGATTACGATGGCGGCGAGATTAAGATTCTCGAAGGTCTCGAGGCCGTTCGTAAGCGCCCGGGCATGTATATCGGCTCGACGAGCGCCAGCGGTCTGCATCACCTGGTGTGGGAGATCGTTGACAACTCCGTCGACGAGGCCATGGCCGGTTTCTGCACCGAGATCCAGGTGACGGTCCACGCCGACAACTCCATCACAGTCGTCGACAACGGGCGCGGCATCCCCGTCGACGAGCACCCTGTTAAAAAGGTCCCGACGCTCGAGGTCGTTATGACGATCTTGCACGCCGGCGGTAAGTTCGATAACTCGGCCTATAAGGTCTCGGGCGGCCTGCACGGCGTAGGCATCTCCGTCGTCAACGCACTGTCCAAGCGCGTGGTCGTTCAGGTTCGTCGCGATAGCAACACCTACGAGATGGAGTTCTCGCGCGGCAAGACCGTCAAGAAGATGGAGGTCGTGGGCACCTCGGATTCGACGGGCACCACCGTCACCTTCTGGCCCGACGACGAGATCTTCGAGACCTGCATCTACGATTTCGATACGCTGCACAACCGTCTGCAGGAGACGGCGTTCCTCAATAAGAACCTCAAGATCGTGCTGACCGACGAGCGCGAGGCGACTCCCCACGTGGAGGAGTTTTGCTACGAGGGCGGCATCATCGACTTCGTCAAGTTCCTCAACGAGGGCAAGGACGTCCCCGAGGCCTTTAAGGAGCCCATCTACATCGAGGGCAAATCGGACCCGGACGCTCCCGTGGCCAAGATGGGCGAGGTCGAGGTTTCCCTGCAGTGGAATAGCGGCTACGGCGAGAACGTCATGTCGTTTGCCAACGACATCTACACCCCCGAGGGCGGCATGCACCTTGAGGGCTTCCGCACCGCGCTCACCCGCGTGATCAACGACTACGCGCGCAAACAGAACCTGCTCAAGGAAAAAGACGCCAACCTGACCGGCGACGATGTGCGCGAGGGCCTTTCGGCCGTTATCTCGGTCAAGCTGCCCGATCCGCAGTTTGAGGGGCAGACCAAGGCCAAGCTCGGTAGCTCCTATATGCGCGCGCTCACGCTCAAGATCGTGACCGACGGCCTCGCCGATTACTTGGAGGAGCATCCCAAGCCCGCCCGCGAGATCGTCAAGAAGGCGCAACAGGCCTGCAAGGCGCGCAACGCCGCCCGCAAGGCGCGCGAGGCGACCCGCCGCAAGAGCCTGCTCGAGACGGCATCCCTGCCCGGTAAGCTCGCTGACTGCTCGGTGCGCGATGCCGAGCTGACCGAGCTCTTCATCGTAGAGGGCGACTCGGCAGGCGGTTCGGCCAAGGACGGCCGTCGCCGAGACATCCAGGCGATTCTGCCCCTGCGCGGCAAGATTCTGAACGTCGAGCGCGTTGGTGACCATCGCGCGTTCTCGAGTGACACCATCCAGTCGCTGATTACCGCGATTGGCTGCGGCGTCACGACGAGTGCCGGCGACGGCGGCGACTTCGATATCACCAAGGCGCGCTACCACAAGATCATCATCATGACCGATGCAGACGTCGACGGTGCGCACATCCGCATCCTGCTGCTGACGTTCTTCTACAAGTACATGCGTCCGCTGATCGATGCCGGCTACGTCTATGTCGCCTGCCCGCCCATCTTTGGCATTAAGGTGCGCAACAAGATCCACTACGTGTATCCCAATGGCCGCCAGCCCGAAGACGAGATCCTGCGCGACACCATCCAGAGTCTGGGCCTGAACCCCGACGATAACGACGAAGACGGCAAGGCCAAGGATGGCAAGATCACCAAGAAGCGCAAGGGCTATACCGTCCAGCGCTACAAGGGTCTGGGCGAGATGGACCCCAAGCAGCTCGCCTCGACGACGATGGATCCCAAGACCCGCATCCTGCAGCGCGTGTCGATCGAGGACGCCGTGGTGGCGGACCGCGCCGTGCGCGAGCTGATGGGTTCCGAGGTCGGCTATCGCCGCGAGTACATTGAAAAACACGCGCACGACGCGCGCTTCTTAGACGCCTAACCTGTTCGGCTTTCCCAGCCACCGCACCTTCGCCCTCAATCGTCGGTCGCGTACCCAAGTACGCTTCCCTCCTCTTTCGAGCGAATCTGCGGCACCTGGAAAAGCCGTCTCCGTGGCAGGGAACTAATGGACCACGCAAACCATGAGGAGGTAACGTGGCAGACGATATCAACAACAACGAGGGTATGGGCGAGGCCGGCGATGCCGGCATGCCCGACGATCTGAAGCGCCTGCTTGCCCGTGCTGAGCAGGGCGAGGACGGCGATCCGGACGCCTATAACCCCGATGCCGATGATGACGAGGAAGAGGACGACGGCGAGCTCGAGGAGAGCTTTGGCGAAGTCGACCGTGGCGCCTCGGCCGGCGAGGATATCAATGGCGGCCAGCTCCAGATTTCGGAGTTCGGCCGTGAGATGAAACAGTCGTTCATCGAGTATTCGATGTCGGTCATCACGGCGCGCGCCCTGCCGGACGTGCGCGACGGCCTAAAGCCGGTTCACCGCCGCATTCTGTACGCGATGAACGAGAGCGGCATCTACCCCAACCGTCCGCACAAGAAGTCGGCCTGGACGGTCGGCGAAGTTATCGGCAAGTACCATCCGCATGGTGACTTCGCGGTCTACGAGGCAATGGTTCGCCTGGCGCAGTGGTTCTCCATGCGCACGCCGCTCATCGACGGCCACGGCAACTTCGGCAACATCGACGGCGACGGCGCCGCTGCCATGCGTTACACCGAGAGCCGCCTGGCAAAGCCCGCCATGGAGCTGCTGCGTGACCTGCAGAAGGATACCGTCGACTGGCAGCCCAACTACGACGAATCGCTCGCCGAGCCTCAGGCGCTGCCTGCGCGCTTCCCCAACCTGCTGGTCAACGGCAGCCAGGGCATCGCCGTCGGCATGGCCACCAATATCGCCCCGCATAACCTCACCGAGGCGATCGAGGCAACCTGCTACCTGATCGATAATCCCGACGCCACTGTCGACGAGCTCATGCAGATCATGCCCGGTCCGGACTTCCCCACCGGCGCCATCATCATGGGCAGCGCCGGCATTAAGCAGAGCTACGAGACCGGCCGCGGCTCCATTACCGTGCGCGCCAAGGCCCACGTGGAATCCACCAAGACCGGCCGCAACCGCCTGGTCTTTACCGAGATTCCCTACATGGTCAACAAGGGCACCCTGCAGGAGAAGATCGCCCAGCTCGTCAACGACAAGCGCATCGAGGGCATCTCGGACATGCGCGATGAGTCCAACCAGAAGGGTATCCGTCTGGTCATCGAACTCAAGAAGGGCGTCATCCCGCAGGTCGTGCTCAACAACCTGTACAAGTACACCTCGCTGCAGACGACCTTTGGCGCCAACAACCTGGCGCTTGTCAACGGCGTTCCCAAATGCCTGAGCCTGCGCGAGATGCTGCAGCACTACATCGACCACCAGGTCGACGTCGTCACCCGCCGCACCCGCTTCGACCTTAAGAAGGCCCAGGCCCGCGCGCATATCCTTGAGGGCTACCTGATGGCCCTTGACCATATCGACGAGGTCATCAGCATCATCCGCTCCTCGCAGACCGACTCCGAGGCCAGCAGCCGCCTGATCGAGCGCTTTGGCTTTACGCCCGAGCAGACCACGGCCATCCTCGAGATGAAGCTGCGCCGCCTGACCGGCCTGGAGCGCGACAAGATTCAGGAAGAGCTGGACGGCTTGCGCCGCGCCATCGCCTACTACGAGGACCTGCTGGCGCACGAGGAGAAGATCCTGGGCGTCATTAAGGAAGAGATGCGCGAGATCTCCAAGAAGTTCGGCGATAAGCGCCGCACCGAGATCAGCCATGTCGAGAAGGACCTGGACGTTGAGGACCTCATTGCCGACGAGGACATGGTCGTGACCATTACCCACACCGGCTATGTCAAGCGCATCCCGGTGGCCGCCTACCGCGCCCAGAAGCGCGGCGGCAAGGGCGTGTCGGGCGTCAACCTCAAAGAGGACGACGTTATCGACGAGATGTTCATCGCGTCCACGCACGAGTACGTGCTGTTCTTCTCGAACAAGGGTAAGGTCTATCGCCTGAAGGTGCACGAGCTGCCGGTGGGTACGCGCCAGGCGCGCGGTACCGCGATCGTCAACCTGCTGCCCTTCGAGGAGGGCGAGAAGATCGCGAGCGTCATCAGTTGCCGCGAGTTCCCTGCCGACGAGTACCTGATGTTTGCCACCAAGAGCGGCATGGTCAAGAAGACCGTAATGAGCGCATATGACCGCAGCCGCCGCGACGGCCTGATCGCTATCAACCTGCGTGACGACGACGCGCTGCTGAACGTGCGCCGCGTGCGCGAGGGAGACAAGATTATCCTGGCCACCACCGCGGGCAAGGCGATCATGTTCTCCGAGGAGCAGGTGCGCGCCACCGGCCGCGATACTAGCGGCGTTCGCGGTATCGGTATGAAGGACGGCGTGAGCGTTCTGGGCATGGAAGTCACTAACGGCAACGGCGATCTATTCGTCATCACCGAGCGCGGCTACGGCAAGCGCACGCCGGTCGCGGACTACCCGGAGCAGAATCGCGGCGGCCAGGGCGTCTACACCATCCAAATGACCGAGCGTAAGGGCAACCTCGCGGCCATGAAGACGGTGGGCCCGCAGCACGAGTTGTTCATCGTGACGGAGGGCGCGACGGTCATTCGCGTCAAGACCGACGAGATCAGCCAGACCGGCCGCGCCACCCAGGGCGTCAAGATGATGACCGTCGACGACAACGACCGCGTATGCGCTGTCGCCCGCATGACGGCCGCCAAAGAGAAGCCCGAGGGCGAAGGTGCCGAGGCCGCAGCAGACACCGAAGAGGCCCCAGTCGACCTAGGCGACGGCAACGACATGCCAGAAGATCTCCTAGACGAGTAAGAGAAACTAGCTGGTAGAAAATATCAGACCCCATATATCGGCGGTCGGCGCACCTGCGCGCCGACCGCTTTTTTGAAAACCTTGGGACCCCATGGTCGCCGGGCCGACGAGATGGTTTTGGTTTGTCGCGAGTTCCGCACGCAAAGAAGGCCACTTAATGTGG
>CALJDJ010000026.1 GCA_938023705.1 uncultured Collinsella sp. | reverse complement strand
CAGGTGGAAAGCCCCTGAGCGGCGGCCTCGGCGGTGAGATAGGCGGCGGCAATACCGATGTCGATGGAGCGGTAGTCCACCTTCGTCACCTTGGAACCCAGAGCGGCGCTCTTGGAGTAGGGACGCTCGGAGATCACGATCAGCACCGGCGCCTGAGCGGCAAATTTGTTCATGCCCATGCCGGTCACACCGGCGACCGCGGCCTTGGCGGCCTGCCCCCGGCAGACGGTGAAGTGGTAGGGCTGGGCGTTGCAGGCGGAGGGGGCTAAGCGGGCGGCTTCCAGCACGGCGTCCAGCTTTTCCTGTTCTACAGGCCGCTCTGTGTCATAGCTGCGGCAGGATTGCCGGGCGCGGGCAATTTCCAGAAAGTCCATCATTTTTCTCCTTTGTCAGATTTTCCAAATGCGGTTGGCCGCCCGCTCTTTGGAGGCAGGGTTCTCATCGGCATAGCCCAGAATGCAGTGACCGACACCGCGCAGGCTGCCGTCGGCGGGCAGGTCCCAGCTGGCCAGCAGCTCCAGGCCCTCGGGCGAGTCAAAGACCTCGTGCGCGCGGTGAATCCAGCACGAATCGACACCCAGTGCATAGGCGGCGTTGAGCAAGTTGCCCATGGCGAGCGAGCCGTCTTCCAGATGCGTGGGCACGCTGCGGTCGACCAGCACCACCACAACGGTCTTGGCGCCATAGAAGGGGTCACTGTTGCTGCCCATGACCTGGGCGTTGAGCTGTGAGAGACGCTCGACGGTCGCGGGGTCGGTGACGGCGACAAACGTCACCGGCTGGCGGCCCATGCCGCTCGGTGCATATTGGCCGGCTTCGATAATACGTGCAAGCTTTTCGACCTCGACGGGACGATCGCTGTATTTGCGGCAGCTGCGGCGATGGATGAGTGCTTCGATAGTCTCCATGGTGTCTCCTTGCGGTGGCGTTGCAGATGCCCCGTTCATACCCGTCGGGCTCAAACGGTAGACGGTCAATTGCCCGGCCAAAAGGATAGATTCCAATTGGAAAAGTAGGTTTGCATAAAAGTACCTTCAGAATGTGACAAACAAATGGGACGGTTAAACGTTTTATCCCGTCTACCCTGCGGTTTTTTACCACTTGCCTAAATGACGAACGCATAACCTCTGATAAAGGTTTTACTAAAGGAGTACCAACGTTTATCAATGCGCCGTGGTGGCGCCGGGCCAGGAGGTAACATCATGTTCCAGGCTGGAGATGTCGTCGAGACCGATTTCGAAGGATTTCTGAAGCTGCTGCGTTCCAAGACGCGCGCTTTCGTGTCGATTAACGATCACGAGTACTACATCACGCACACCGATGGCTATTGGCGTGTTCAGGATTGCGAGGCCCTCAACGACAAGGGCCACTTTACTGACTGCTCCGAGCTGGTCAACACGGTCTGCGAGGTCGTCGAGCTGCCGTGGATTGCCGGCAAGAGCCTGCATGATAGCTTCTCGGGCGCTACGGTCTATGAGGCCGTCGCCGCTTAACAGGCAATAAAACCCGATTTTCACGTGACCGCTGGCGCTGCCCCCGCGCCGGCGGTCTTTTTCTGCCGATAGGCCATAAAAGTGCAAACATTTGCGGAGCGACTGTTGACGATAGTCAAAACTCGGACTAATCTAGAGACATAAATTGGTCAATAATCGGACAATCGAATGGTGGGATAGATGAATAGCGCTGTTACACTGGTCGACTTCGACCGGTTGCTCAATGGACTCGACCATATTTATTCGGAGTTCTCGCGCACCTGCGGTCTTTCGGATTGCGCCTATTGGATGCTCGTCGACACCAGCACGGCGGACGGCAGCATCGCCGTGAGTCGGCTGACGAGTGAATGGTTCTACAGCAAACAGACCATCAATTCGGCGATCAAGACGCTTAGGGCGCGAGGGCTCGCGACGTTGGAGTTTGCCGAGGGCAGTCGTAAGAACAAGGTTGTGCGACTGACCGCAGAAGGTATGCAGTTTGCCAAGCGCTACGCGTTGCCGGCGCAAAAGGCCGAGCAGCAGGCATTCGAGGCGCTCGAGCCGTGGGAACAGCGCGAGATCATGCGCTTGGTCGGTAAGTTCTCCCATGTTCTTAACGAAGAGTGCGAGGCATTTAAACGGCAAGTTGCCGCCGAGAACGAGGCTGCCGATAAGGGCGAGGGGGAGACATGCGACTCTTAATGAGGTTTATGAGGCCGTACCGCGGTCTGATCGCGGTGACGCTGCTGGTGCTGCTAATCGACAACGTCGGTACGCTGCTCGTGCCCACGATGTTGGCGAACATGGTCAACACGGGCATCACGACGGGCGACGTCGATTACATCTTGCGCAACGGTCTGTACATGCTTATCGCGACCGGCATGGCCAGCGGCGGCGCGGTGCTGGGCTGTTATCTTTCGGCCCGCCTGGCGGCCAACGTGGCCTGCGATATCCGCAACGCCGTGTACGACAAATCGCTCGAGTTGTCCGCCAGCGACTTTGAGCGCTTTGGCACGGGTTCGATGATCACACGCTCGCTCAACGACATCAACGTGATTCAGCAGGCTATCCTTCAGACGATTCAGCTAGTGCTGCCGGTGCCGTTCTTGGCCGTCGCGGGCATCATCTTTGCCTGGTTTATCGATCCTGCCATGGGCACGCTGCTGGGCGTGGTCGTTGCGGTTGTGCTGGTGGCGGCGGTCTTTACCGTTGCCAACGCCGCGCCGATCTTTATGCGCCTGCAGAGCTTTATCGACCGCATGAACGTGGTGCTGCGCGAGAACATCGTGGGCGTGCGTGTCATCCGCGCATTTAACAAGGAGCGCCACGAGGAGCAGCGCCTGGACGAGGTGTTTAGCGATTACGCGGCCAATGCCATCAAGGTCAACCACCTGTTTGTGGGTCTCGACAGCTCCAGCTTCTTTTTGATGAACATCGCCGAGGTGGCGGTGCTGTGGGTGGGCGGCAACCGCGTGGGCGTCCATGCCATGCAAATCGGCAGCATCTCGGCCGTGCTGGAGTACGCGATCCTGATCCTGTTCTTTGTGATGATGGCGCAGATGGTAGTACTGACGCTTCCGCGCGCCGCGGCGTGCCTCAACCGTGCGCAGCAGGTGCTCGAAATCGAGCCGAGCATTGTGGACGGCAAGGCTACGCTGGGCGACGGGGCGCCTGAGTCCGCAGATGGGGCCGACGCGGTGGCCGTGTTCGACCACATGTCGTTCCGTTTTGACGATGCCGACGAGGACACCCTGTGCAACCTGAGTTTTGCCTGCCGCCGCGGACAGACGACCGCGATCGTGGGCTCAACGGGCTCGGGCAAGTCAACGGTGGCCAAGCTCTTGCTTCGCTTCCACGATGCCACGAAGGGCACCATTCGCCTGAACGGCATCGATCTGCGCGACCTTTCGCAAGACGACATCCGCGGGCGTATCGCCTATGTGCCGCAGAAGGCATGGCTGTTCTCGGGTACGGTGGCAAGCAATCTGCGCTTTGGCAACGAAGACGCGACCGAGGCTGACATGCTCCATGCGCTGGAGGTTGCCCAGAGCACCTTTGTGCTCGACCAGCCCCAGGGGCTCGATACGCCGGTGGCCCAGGGCGGCACGAACTTCTCGGGCGGCCAGCGCCAGCGTTTGGCGATTGCCCGCGCACTCATGAAGCGCGCCGACCTGTATATCTTCGACGACAGCTTTTCGGCTCTGGACTTTAAGACCGATGCGGCACTGCGCCATGCGCTGCAGGACGAGACGTGCGATGCCGCGGTGCTCATCATCGCCCAGCGCATCTCGACTATTTTGCATGCCGATCAGATCGTGGTGCTCAAAGACGGCGGGGTCGTGGGCCTGGGCACGCACAACGAGCTCATGGAAACCTGCGAGGTGTACCGCGCTATCGCGGAATCGCAGATGAAGGGAGGTGAGTAGCATGACCGAGGAGCTCAAGAGGCAGAGCATCGCCGATGACGCCGCGGCTGCAGAGACAGTCGAGGAGACGGGCGCCATGCCCGTCCTGGACGAAGCCGCCAAGACGGCGGAGCGCGAGGCTCGCCGCCAGGCACTCTACGAGGAAAACGAGCGCGCCGAGGACGAGCGCGCCCGCGCCGAGGCGGAGCGCATGCGCGACGTTGACGACGAGGACGAGGACGAGACGCCCCGCGATACCTGGGCGACGGTGCGCCGCCTGTGGAGCGAGGCCGCCGGCGACCACTGGCGCTTCTATATCGTGTTCGCGAGCATCGTGTTCTATGCCATCTTTAACACTGCGGCGCCGGCTTACAGCGCCCGCGTGATCGATGAGCTATGGGGGCACATGAAGGTGGCGTTTGCCAACAACACTACCTTCAGCATTACCTGGGAGAACTGCGGCAGGACCATCTTCATCTACTTTATGATCTGGACCGCCGCCGCCTCGTTCTACGCACTCCAGAGCTTTTTGATGTCGAGCGTTGCCGAGCGCCTCAACCTGCGCCTACGCAACCGCATCGCACAAAAGCTCAACCGTCTGCCGCTTGCCTACTTTGACGCGCATCGTCCCGGCGAGGTCGTCAGCCGTGCGACCAACGACTTGGACAAGATGTCCGAGAGCATGCAGCGCGGCTTGCTGCAGCTTCTGGTGTCGATCGGTACCGTGGTGGGCGCCGTGAGCGTGATGTTCGTGTTTAGCGTGCCGCTCACGCTCGTCTTTTTGTTCTTTACGGCGCTTTCGCTGCTGGTGACGAAGGTCGTGTCGCGCCGCACGCACGATGTGACGGGCGAGCGCCAGGAGTGGGTGTCCAAGATTACGAGCGCGGTCGAGGAGGGCTACTCGGGCCGTCTGGTGATCCGTGCGTTTAACCGCGAGCGTCAGAGCTCTGCCGAGGTACACGAGGCTTCGAAGGAGTTGGCGCGCGTGAGCACCAAGGCCGACTTTATGATTAACGCCGTCGGTCCCGCGGTGCGCTTTATCGGCCGCTTGGCGCAGATCGTGATTGCGCTTGTGGGCTGCAGCATGTTGGTTGCCGGGCATATGACCGTCGGCGTGTTCCAAGCGTTCTTCCAGTTTATCTACGAGGCGTCCGAGCCCATGACGCAGCTGTCGTTCACCTTTAACTCGCTGCAGAGTGCGCTGGCGAGCGCAGAGCGCGTGTTCGACCTGCTCGATGAGCCCGAGATGGAGGCCGATCCGCAGCCGGGCGAGGCTGCCAAGCTGCCGGGCAAGGTGGAGGGCCGCGTCGCTTTTGAGCACGTGCGCTTTGGCTATGCGCCCGACAAGCCGCTCATGCGCGACGTGTCGTTTGCCGCCGAGCCGGGTCAGAAGATCGCCGTGGTGGGAACCACGGGTGCGGGTAAGACCACGCTCATCAATCTGCTCATGCGCTTCTACGAGATCGACGGCGGCCGCATTACCCTCGACGGTGTGGACACGAGCCGCATGGACCGCGGCGAGCTGCGCCAGCAGTTTGGCATGGTGTTGCAGGACGCCTGGCTGTTCGATGGCACCATTGCCGAGAACATCGCCTATGGCTGTCCCGAGGCGACGCGCGAGGAGATTGTCGCGGCCGCACGTGCCGCTCAGGTCGACTTCTTTGTGCGCACTATGCCGCAGGGCTACGACACACGGGTGGCTAACGATGCCGAGAGCATCAGCCAGGGCCAACGTCAGCTGCTGACCATCGCGCGCGTGCTGCTCAACAACCCGGCGATCCTCATCCTGGACGAGGCGACGTCGAGCGTGGACACGCGCACCGAGCTTGCCATCGGCCGCGCCATGGACGCGCTCATGCGCGGGCGCACGAGCTTTGTGATCGCGCACCGTCTGTCGACGATCGTCGATGCCGACCTCATCCTGGTCATGGATCACGGCAATATCATCGAGCAGGGTACGCACAAGGAGCTGCTGGCTGCCGAGGGCGCTTACGCCGACCTCTACCTAAGCCAGTTCGCATAAGGTGACAAAGGGGCAGCCCCGAATGTCACATCGAAAAGAAAGCGCGCCGGGGGCGGATTCCCCGGCGCGCCTTCTGTGTTGGCGTTCATGCTGTGGCGGTTGCCCGCGGCCCTAGCGCTCGTCCACGAGCTTGGCGACGAGGGCTTTGAGCTCGGCCACCTCTCGCTCGAGTTCCTTGACGCGACGGGCGTTTTCGGTGATGCCCTGGCGGTTGAGGGCGCTCTGCTCGGCGGCATCGTCGGGCATGTACTCGCGATGCTGCTTGGCGTCGAAGCTCTCCTCGAACACACGGCAGCCGTTGCGCTTGATGATGCGCCCGGGCACGCCCACGACGGTGCAGTTGTCGGGCACGTCCTTGACGACGACCGAGTTGCCGCCAATCTTGACGTTGTCGCCAATGTGGATGTTGCCAAGAACCTTGGCGCCCGTGCCCACGGTGACGTTGTTGCCCAGGGTGGGGTGGCGCTTGCCGGTCTCGTTGCCGGTACCGCCGAGCGTGACGCCCTGGTAGAGCACGCAGTTGTCGCCCACAATGGTGGTCTCGCCGATGACAACGCCCATGGCGTGGTCGATAAAGAAATGTTTGCCGATCTGCGCGGCGGGATGAATCTCGACGCCGGTGATGTGGCGGGTGATTTGCGAGAGCACGCGGGCGAGCGAGCGATGGCCATGTTCCCACAGCCAGTGCTCGGGCACGTGGTTCCACTTGGCGTGCAGGCCGGGGTAGGACAGGAAGATGACCAGGCCATTTTGCGCAGCGGGGTCTTGCGCCTGGACGGTCTTGATGTCCTCGCGAATGGTATTGATAAAGCTCACCGGCCGCCCTCCCTCAGCGCCATGGCAATGCGATTCAATAAAGTATAGCGATTCGCTAGGGATTAGGAAGGGCGATCTTGCTTTGCTTTGGGCGACAAGTGTCAGTTATGCAAACTTGCTGGTAATGGAGTCATGCTTTTGTGGGGTTGCGCACGAGGGGGCGCCGCAACCGTATACTGGTCAACTTGGACGTGTCCGCGCCCACAACTGAGAGGTTTTACTTCATGGGTTTCATCAATTTCATTGCCGAGCTGCTTAAGGATCCGCGCACCGCGATTGCCAGCTGGATCGCCGCCGGCCCGCTTATGGCCTACGGCTGCGTGTTCCTGATCATCTTTATCGAGACGGGCGTGGTGTTCTTCCCGTTCCTTCCCGGCGATTCGCTGCTGTTTGCCTCGGGCTTCTTTGCCCACAACGGCGGCTTTAACATCGTGGCGCTTCTGGCCACCGCATGGGCCGCAGCCATCCTGGGCGATCAGTGCAACTTTATGATCGGCCACTTCTTTGGCCGCAAGATCATCGCCTCGGGCAAGGTAAAGGCCATGACGCCCGAGCGCATCAAAAAGTCCGAGGATTTCCTGGACAAGTGGGGCCATCTGGCCATCTTCCTCGGTCGCTTCTTCCCGTTTATTCGCACCTTTGTGCCTTTTATCGCCGGCATGGGCGGCATGCACTGGCGCAACTTTGTCATCTTTAACGTGCTGGGTGGCATTACCTGGTCGACGGTCTTTACGCTGCTGGGCTACTTCTTTGGCGGCATCCCCTTTGTGCAGGAGCACTTTGAGCTGCTGATTATCGGCATCGTCGCCGTGTCGATTATCCCGACCGTGGTCGGCCTGGTTAAGGCAAAGCTGGGCAAACAGAACGCGTAGCTCGAGCTAGCGCGCAAACCGTGCCGTTGAGGCCCGTCACCGATTACGGTGGCGGGCCTCTCTAGCTTCGGTCAAATGAAAATACTTTAGTTAGTTAAAGAAAAACGTTTTATCCGATGCGTGTGCGGAGTACAATCTCGTGCATGCGAATCGACGTGTCATCGGCTTCGATGTCGTCCGCGTGTCCCGTCCGGCTCTACGCTCCGGGCGTGTGACGTTGCGACGCGGTCGGCCCCGGTCCTTGCGTGCGGGTTCGCGAGTATGCAACTGTGTATGTAAGGAGCGACATATGACTGTCGAGAAGAAGGATATCGATTGGGGTAGCCTCGGCTTTGGCTACATGAAAACCGATTACAGCTACGAGGCTCATTGGAAGGATGGCGAGTGGGACGAGGGCGGCCTGACCACCGACCACACCCTGCATGTTTCCGAGTGCGGCGGCATCTTCCATTACTGCCAGGAGGTCTTTGAGGGCCTGAAGGCCTACACCGCCGAGGACGGCAGCATCGTCTGCTTCCGTCCCGACATGAACGCTGAGCGTATGTATAACTCTGCCCAGCGCCTCGAGATGCCCCCGTTCCCCAAGGACAAGTTTGTCGAGGCCGTCAAGCAGGTCGTTTCTGCCAACGCCGCTTGGGTTCCGCCCTTCGGTTCCGGCGCGACCCTGTACGTGCGTCCGTTTATGATCGGCTCCGGTGACGTGATTGGCGTGGCTCCCGCTCCTGAGTACACGTTCCGTATCCTCGTGACCCCGGTCGGTCCGTACTTTAAGGGTGGCCTCAAGCCCGTCAAGCTGCGCGTTTCCGAGTACGACCGCGCCGCACCGCACGGCACCGGCAACATCAAGGCTGGCCTGAACTACGCCATGTCCCTCAAGCCCACGATGGAGGCCCATCGCGAGGGCTATGCCGAGAACCTGTATCTCGACTCTGAGTCCCGCACCTATGTCGAGGAGACCGGCGGCGCGAACGTTCTGTTCGTGAAGGAGGACGGCACGCTCGTCGTTCCGCAGTCGCACACCGACTCCATCCTGCCCTCCATCACCCGTCGTTCGCTTGTTCAGGTTGCCGAGGACCTGGGCATGACCGTTGACCAGCGTCCCGTCGAGTGGGCTGAGGTCAAGTCCGGCACCTTTGTTGAGTGCGGCCTGTGCGGCACCGCTGCCGTCATTTCCCCGGTGGGCGAGATCGACAACAAGGTCTACGGTGCCGACGAGACTGTGACCTTCCCGGCTGGCTACACCGAGATCGGTCCTGTGATGAAGAGGCTCCGCGAGACCCTGACGGGCATCCAGTCTGGTGCTGTTGAGGATAAGCACAACTGGGTTTACACCGTCGCGTAAGCTGTCTTAGCTGTCCGGGCCGAGGGCGACCTTCCTTTCCGGCGCGTCCTCGGGCCTGCGTTACCTCGGCGCTGCCGTTACGGGCAATATAGATCTGAATTAAAGATGGCGCGCGGCCGCGCTTTTGTTTTGGTTCGCGCCATGTGGGGGTGATGGCGACGTGCATTTTTGCGAGTATTCTGCAATCGAAGGCCCCTGCATACCGACGTTCGGGCAAAAATCCGTGCTCGTCGATGCTTTTCGGGTGGCGCGCGCAGACGTGGTGTAAGAGCGTCCCGAGGTCCGTCGCTGCAAG
>CALJDJ010000025.1 GCA_938023705.1 uncultured Collinsella sp. | reverse complement strand
GTCGGTGGGGAGTTTCTGCACCGAAACCTGCGTCTCGCTGCGCTGCATGCGGCCGCCGAAGGGCATCAGCACCGTCGAACGGCCGATCGTCGAGTCGAACATCTCCACGAGGCCCCGCTGCGAGAGGACGTTGTTGTCGCGAAGGTTGTTCGCAAAACGCTCGGCAAGGGTCTCCCCCGCCACTTCGCGGGCAAAGGGATCGCGGTTCTCCACCGCACCGATCCGCGCCTCGGCATAATGCTTCGCACCGGCGCTGTCGATGAATTCGCGCTTGAGGTCCACGACCATGCGGTCGCCGTTGAACATCCGCATGCGCCGTGTCCGTCACATCGGCCACGTGCACCGCCTCGATGTTCTCCTCGCGGCAGTATCCCATGAACTCCTCCATGTCCTTCGCCTCGACCACCACCGACATGCGTTCCTGCGATTCGCTGATGGCGAGTTCAGTGGAGTTCAGACCGCTGTACTTGGTCTTCACGCGGTCGAGGTAGATGTCCAGCCCGTCGGCCAGTTCGCCGATGGCGACACTGACGCCGCCGGCACCGAAGTCGTTCGATTTCTTGACGAGGCGCGTCACCTCCGGACGGCGGAACAGCCTCTCGAGCTTGCGCTCCTCGGGAGCGTTGCCCTTCTGCACCTCGCTGCCGCAGGTTTCGAGCGACTTCGCGTCGTGCTCTTTCGAAGAGCCGGTCGCCCCGCCGATGCCGTCGCGGCCCGTGCGGCCGCCGAACATGATGATCCGGTCGCCCGGTGCGGGACGCTCGCGGCGGACGTTCGAAGCCTTCACGGCTCCCACCACGGCCCCCACTTCGAGGCGTTTGGCGACGTAGTCGTCGTGGTAAATCTCACGGACATGGGTCGTGGCCAGTCCGATCTGGTTGCCGTAGCTCGAATAACCCGCCGCGGCCTTCTTCGAAATGACGCTCTGGGGCAGCTTTCCGGAAAGGGTCTCGGAAACCGGCAGGTAAATGTTTCCCGCACCCGTCACGCGCATCGCCTGGTAGACGTAGCTGCGGCCCGACAGCGGGTCGCGGATGGCACCGCCCACGCAGGTGGCGGCACCGCCGAAGGGCTCGATCTCGGTCGGGTGGTTGTGGGTCTCGTTCTTAAAGAGGAACAGCCAGTCCTGGTCCTCGCCGTCGACATCGACCTTCACCTTGACGGTGCAGGCGTTGATCTCCTCGGACTCGTCGACATCGGTCATGACGCCGGTCTTCTTGAGGTACTTGGCGCCGATGGTGCCCATGTCCATGAGGCAGACGGGCTTGGTGTCGCGACCGAGTTCGTGGCGCATCTCCATGTAGCGGTCGAAGGCCTGCTGCACCACGGCGTCGTCGATCGTCACGTCGTCCAGGACGGTGCCGAAGGTGGTGTGGCGGCAGTGATCGGACCAGTAGGTGTCGATCACGCGGATCTCGGTGATGGTGGGGTCGCGATCCTCATCGCGGAAGTACTGCTGGCAGAAGGCGATGTCCGCCTCGTCCATGGCAAGGCCGCGCTCGGAAATAAAGGCGGCAAGGCCGGCTTCGTCGAGCTCGCGGAAACCGTCGAGCACCTCGACGGGCTGGGGCTCGGGGGTCTCCATGTACAGCGTCTCGGGCAGGTCGAGCGAGGCGATGCGCGCCTCGACGGGGTTCACCACGTAGTGCGTGATGGCATCGATGGCGGCCTCGTCCAGAGCGCCCGAGATCATATAGACCTTGGCGGAGCGCACGGCGGGGCGCTCGCCCTGGCTGATGAGCTGCACGCACTCGCTGGCGGAGTCGGCGCGCTGGTCAAACTGGCCAGGCAGGAATTCGACGGCAAAGACGGCGCCATCGCTTGCGGGGAGCTCGTCGTAGGTCACATCGACCTGGGGCTCGCTAAAGACGGTCGGCACGCAGGACCGGAAAAGCTCCTTGTCGATGCCCTCGACGTCGTAGCGGTTGATAATCCTCAGGGCCTCGATGCCCTTGATGCCGAGAATTTCGGTCAGCTCGCCCTTGAGCTGCTGAGCCTCGACGTCGAACCCGGGTTTCTTCTCCACGTAGATACGAGAGACCATTGGTTCCTGCCTTCCTGATCGGTTGGGCGTACGGTACGGTATGCGGCAGCGGTCGGTTTGCGGGGTCTGCCCTGCGGTCGCCTTGAGCCACATGTTTGTAAACCTCACTATGATACGACAGCTCGCGGCGCGTTGAGGACGGCGAGGGTGCTACAGTGAAGCGCAAACAAGAGAAAGGCATCACATGGCATTCGTTTCGCTCGCCATCATCGCACTCGTGGCCTTTGCGAGTCCTTTTATCGCCTCGGCGATTCCCGGAAAACCCGTTCCCGAGACGGTCTTTTTGCTCGTGCTCGGCGCGGTACTGGGACCCCATATGCTCGGCGTCATCCATGTAGATGCTGAGGTCTCGCTGGTGTCCGAGCTGGGCCTGGCCTTTTTGTTCCTGCTTGCCGGCTTTGAGATCGACCCCAAGAGCATCACGGGCGTCGAGGGGCGCTACGGCTTGGCGACGTGGGTCGTCACGTTTGGTATCGCCTGGCTTGCCGTGCGCTTTACCCCGTGGTTCTCAGTCAGTCATTTCGACGGTATCGCCGTGACGCTTGCCCTCACTTCGACGGCGCTCGGTACGCTTGTGCCCATCATGCGTGAGCGCTCGCTCACCGGCACGCGCGTGGGCGACTCGATTCTCGCGTATGGCACTTGGGGCGAGCTCGGTCCCGTGCTCGCCATGTCGGTGCTGTTGTCTGCCCGCACTGGCATCCAAACGCTCGTTATCCTTGGCTTGTTTGCGGTGGTTTGCGTGTTGCTGGCCGTGGTCCCGAGCCGCTCCAAGCGCGTCGGCAGCCGCTTCTTTGCATTTGTTGAGGAGCGCGCCGATACCACGTCGCAGACCTTCGTGCGCCTGACGGTGCTCATCCTGGTCACGCTCGTGGCATTCTCGGCTGTCTTTGATCTCGACATCGTGTTGGGTTCTTTTGCCGCTGGCTTTGTCCTGCGCTATATCATCCCCGAGGGCAACCATACGCTCGAGACCAAGCTCGACGGTCTGGCCTACGGTTTTTTGATTCCGGTGTTCTTTACCGTGTCGGGCGCAAAGATCGACCTGACGGCCGTGGCGTCGCGCCCGGGCTTGCTCGCGGGCTTTATCGTGGCGTTGTTGATTATTCGTGCCGTGCCCATTCTTATTTCCATGAGCATTTGTCCTGCGACGCGCGATGTGTCGGCGTATGGTCGCATTACCGTGGCCCTGTACTGCACCACGGCGCTGCCGATCATCGTTGCCGTTACGAGCGTTGCCGTCAACGCGGGCGCGCTGTCGCAAGATATTGCGTCGGTCATGGTTGCCGCCGGTGCCATCACGGTGTTCTTGATGCCATTGCTCGCGCAGCTCTTCTACCGCGTGGTGGATGCCGCACCGGTCGCCGCCGTGGCAGAGGTTGCCGAGCATCCATCCGATGCGCTCGACATCTTGCGCGCCCACCACGACCTAGCGAGCTTGCTCGCGCGCGAGCACGAGCTGCTGACCTCGCATGGCCATGGTCGCGTATTCGAGGGCCTGCCTACGCTCGATACGATTGCCGAGCGTCTTTCCGCCGAGGCAGCGAGCGGCCACATCGATGCCCGCATCGTGGACGCGGCGCACCTGCTTGCCGATAAGACCTATGGAGACGAGGTCGACCCGTCCGAGCTGACTCCGCGTGAGCGCCGCCGCCTGGAGCGCGCCAAGCTCGCTGTGCGCGAATACCGCCGCCGCATGCTGGAGCTCTATGCGCGCGAAGAAGCCGAAGACGACGACGGTAAGTAGTCGATACTTTCTCGGGGAAGCCGCGTCCCGCTTTGAAGGCTCGGAACGGGATGTGGTTTCCGAAACGGGGGCCGTTGGGAAGCTGTGTCCCGGAATGGGCGCTCAGAGTGGGATGCAGTTTCCGCAAGGAGGTCCTGGGGGAAACCGTGCCCCGTTCTGATCCGAAATACTGGGACATAGTTTCCCTTTCATAACAGGAGAAGGCGCGCTGTCTGCAGTTGATTCAGACGGCGCGCCTTTTTGGTTGAGCTATGTTGAAGCTTGAAGCCAAAGCTTGTGGCTCCTTAGGAGCGGGCGGCTCCGTCGACGGGGAGCACGGCGCCCGTGACATAGGAGGACATGTCGCTCGCCAGGAAAACAAAGGCGTTGGCGACATCCTCGGGCTCGCCCATGCGACCCAGCGGAATGGTGGCGATGATGGGCTTGATGACCTCTTTGGGCAGGTTGGCGACCATGTCGGTCTTAGTCACGCCGGGGGCGACGGCGTTGACGCGGATGCCCATGGGAGCGAGCTCGCGCGAGAGCGACTGGACCATACCGTTGACGGCAAACTTGGACGTGGGGTAACCGACGCCGGAGGGCTGGCCGTACTTGGCGACCATCGAGCTTGTGGTAGTGATGGTGCCGCCGTGGCCGGCCTCGGTCATGATCTTGGCGGCAGCCTGGTGGCCATTAAAGACGGCGACGACGTTAAGGTCCATGACCTTTGCGAACTCCTCGGCCGTGTAGTCCAAGAGGGGTGAACGCTGGGAGATACCGGCATTGTTGACGACCGTGTCCAAGCCGCCCATGTCGGCTGCGGTCTGCGTAAAGGCCTCAGTCACGGCCTCGAGCGAGGTGAGATCGCAGGAGCGACCCCAGACCTTGGCGTCGGGATAGGCGGCTGTCAGCTTCTCAACGGCCGTGTCGGCAGTCTCCTGGCGCGAGCCAAAGACGGTGACGGCAGCGCCTTCCTCGATAAAACGGCAGGCGATGGCATAGCCGATACCGCGTGTGCCTCCGGTGATGATTGCTTTCTTGCCCTCGAGCAACATGGTGCTTCCTCTCATAACGGGCGGACATTCGCAGCACAGCGTAGCGGTAGTCGGAATCGGCCGCGTTTGCATATCGGTGAACGGTAGCCCGCGTTACCGATGAGCGGCTCGCGCAAATATGCTCTGCCGTTGTGCTTAGGGCAGGTGACAAAAGGGCTCCCGTCCCACATCGGACGGGAGCCCTCAAGGCGCGTATTGCTAGGCGAGCGTTGGGCTAGTTCGCCATAACGCCTTCGGTCCAGGCCTCGACGTCCTCGATGCGCAGGACGTTGGCGACCTCGGCCACGCAGTCGACGCCGGCAAGCTCGGCGGCGGCAGCTTGGACGTCCTTCTCGAGCGCGCGGTGCGTCAGGAAGATGACCGAGCAGGCATCACTGACGCCCGACTTGCCGTCCTCGACCTGGTTGATGAGCGAGATCGAGATGTTGTGCTTGGCAAAGATGTCGACCGTCTCGGACAGGGCGCCCACGCGGTCGGCGACCTTCAGGCGCACATAGTACTTGGTCTGGAGCTCGTCCATGGGCTTAAAGGTGAGGTTGTGGCCATAGGGCTCAATCTCGGGCAGCGGAGCCACGCCGCGGCTGATCTGCTCGGAGAGCGACAGGATATCGCCCACGACGGCGCTCGCGGTGGGGAAGGAGCCTGCGCCCGCGCCGTAGAACATGGTCTCGCCCACGGCGTCGCCTACCACGTAGACGGCGTTCATGGCGCCGTTGACCTTGGCAAGCATATGGTCTGCGGGGATCAGCGTGGGATGCACGCGAACGTCGACGCCAGCGTCGGTGTTGCGGGCGATGCCGAGCAGCTTGATGGTGTAGCCGAGCTCGCGGGCCTGGGCGATGTCCTCGGCGCCGATGGTGCGGATACCCTGCTGGTACACATCATCGGTGGTAACGCGGGTGCCAAAGCCGATGGAGGCGAGGATGGCCGTCTTGCTGGCGGCATCGAAGCCGTCGACGTCGGCGGACGGGTCGGCCTCGGCATAGCCCTTGGCCTGTGCGTCGGCAAGTACGTCGGCGTAATCGGCGCCCTCGGCGTCCATGCGCGACAGGATATAGTTGGTGGTACCGTTGAGAATGCCGGCGATGGTCAGGATCTTGTTGCCCACCAGGTCGTGCTCGAGCGTGCTCACGATGGGGATGCCGCCGCCGCAGCTGGCCTCGCACTTAATCTGCACGCCGCACGCGCGCGCCTTCTCGGCGAGCGTCTCGACATGGCGGCCCAGCAGGGCCTTGTTGGCAGAGACGACGTGCTTGCCGTGCTCAAAGGCGGTGGTGAAGATCTCGGTCGCGGGGTGCTCGCCGCCAATCAGCTCGACGACGATGTCGACGGCGGGGTCGGTGACGACGTCATGCCAGTCACTCGTAAAGGCCTCGTGCTCAATACCGGCTGCCTCGGCCTGCTCCCAGGCAAGCGCGCAGGCGCGGGTCAGCTTAAGGTCGATGCCGTAGGCTGCCAGGTACTCATCGTGGTGGCTCTTGATCAGACGGGCCACGCCGCCGCCGACGGTTCCCAGACCGATCAGACCGACGTTCACGGTGCGCAGGGATTCGCTCATAGATAGCTCCTTCGTGCATCTTATGGATGGATTAACCGCTTAAAGGTTGAGTGCATTCTAGCGTGAACCGAGGGCGCGTGCTCGCCAGGCAACAGGAGTCGCACAAAACGGCACCCCCGAAACGCTGCGGAAACATTGGAAACATGCTCGCTACAAACGGAACTCCGTAACAAACTGTCAACGTTTGCGCCATAAGGTTTGCCCCGTACCGCAAGACGACCGCACTGCGGCCAGCGAAAAAGGGGGACACCATGTTCAACATCAACAGCACGCTCAGCCGAAGGAACTTTCTCGCCGGCGCCGCGGCGCTCGGCAGCACCGCGGCACTCGCTGGTTGTTCGTCGGGTGGCTCGGACGGCGGCTCCGCCGATGACGGCAAGACCTTCAAGATCGGTGTCATCGGCCCTCTGACCGGCGCCGCGGCAACCTATGGCGTTTCGGCCGAGAAGGGTGCCAAGCTTGCCGCCAAGGATTTCTCGACCAAGGACCTCAAACTCTCGCTTAAGTCCGAGGACGATGTCGCCGACGGCGAGAAGGCCATCAACGCCTTCAATACGTTGTGCGACTGGGGCATGCAGGCGCTCGTCGGCCCCGTCACCACCGGTGCTGCCGTCGCTGTCTCGGGCGAGATCGCCGACGATATGCTCATGGTCACGCCCTCTGCTTCGTCCCTCGACGTCACCAAGGACAAGACCACGGTTTTCCAGGTTTGCTTTACCGACCCCACCATGGGCGCGAGTGCTGCCAAGTTTTTGGCCGAGAAGTATGCAGACGCCAAGATCGCCCTGTTCTACAACTCCGGCGATACGTACAGCTCGGGTGTTGCCGATGCCTTTGCCGAGCAGGCCAAGGAGTCCAAACTTGATATCGTCGATACCGAGACCTTTAAGGACGACTCCTCCACGAGCTTTACCAACCAGCTCACCAAGGCCAAGGAGGCCGGCGCCACGCTCATCTTTGCGCCGATCTACTACACGCCGGCGTCCGTTTTGCTCAAGAACGCCAAGGACATGGGATACGACATGACCCTCATGGGTACCGACGGCATGGACGGCCTGCTCTCCGTTGAGGGCTTCGACACCTCCCTTGCCGAGGGCGTGCTGCTCATGACCCCGTTCTCTGCCGACGATGAGAAGAACGCCGACTTCGTCAAGGCATATAAGGACGCCTACGACGAGACGCCCAACCAGTTTGCCGCCGATGCCTATGACTGCGTCCATGCGATTGTCGAGGCTATCGATAAGGCAGACATCGATATTACGGCCGACGGCGCCGACATTGCCGGCGATCTTGCCAAGGCCATGCGCAAGATCAAGATCGAGGGCCTGACGGGCGAGCTCACGTGGAACGACGAGGGCCAAGTCGAGAAGCCCGCTACAGCCTATGTGATCCAGGACGGCAAGTACATCGCCGCCTAAGTGCGTATAAAGCGCTACCGGTGAGGCTGTTTTAATCAGGACAGGGAAGCTTGTAACAGAATGGAAACATTACTTTCACACAATAAAGTGGCTAAACTGCATAAACCAATAGAAATACGCATAATTATGGATAAACGGACAAAACAAAAGAATAGCTGAAATAATCGCCACTTTTCTCAACTAAAGCGTCTACTATTTTGCGAACGCCGAACACGGCGAAGGATGGCCTGTTGGGTAACCGAAACCCGACGAGATTTGAGAGGAGAGCCGCATGTCGAGCCTCACCGGTAAGTCATTGAACCCTGTTATGAATCGCAGGAGCGTTATCGCGAGCGCAGCAGGTCTGGGGGCGATGTCCATTCTAGCTGGCTGCTCCTCCAACGGCGGCGACAGCGGTTCCGCTTCGGGCGACGCTTCGTTTAAGATCGGCACCATCGGACCGCTGACCGGCGCCAACGCGTCCTACGGCAAGTCCGTTACCCAGGGTGTCGAGCTTGGCTGCAAGGATTTCTCGACCAAGGAGCTGCCGCTTGCCAGCAAGGCCGAGGATGACCAGGCCGACGGCGAGAAGGCCGTCAACGCCTTTAACACCCTGCTCGACTGGGGCATGCAGGCCCTCGTCGGCCCGACCACCACGGGCGCGTCGGTTGCCGTTGCCGCCGAGTGCGGTAACGACCCCGAGACGTTCATGATCACTCCGTCCGCGTCCTCCGAGGACGTCACCAAGGGCAAGGATTGCGTCTTCCAGGTTTGCTTTACCGATCCCAACCAGGGCGTCAACGCTGCCAAGTTCCTGGCGCAGAAGTATGCGGACGAGAAGTTCGTGCTGTTCTATAACTCCGGCGACGCTTATTCTTCGGGTGTCGCGGATGCCTTTAAGGCCCAGGCCGCTGAGTCCAAGCTCGAGGTTGTCGACGAGGAGACCTTTAAGGACGACTCCGCCACGAGCTTTACCAACCAGCTGACCAAGGCCAAGCAGGCCGGCGCCACCATGATCTTTGCGCCGATCTACTACACGCCAGCGTCCGTCCTGCTCAAGAACGCCAAGGACATGGGCTACGACGTCAAGATGATGGGTTGCGACGGCATGGACGGCATCCTGGGCGTTGAGGGCTTCGACACCTCTCTTGCCGAGGGTCTGCTGCTCATGACCCCGTTCTCCGCCGACGACGAGAAGAACGCCGACTTCGTCAACGCTTACAAGGATAAGTATGGCGAGACTCCGGACCAGTTTGCCGCCGACGCTTACGACGGCGTGCACGCGGTGGCCGAGGCCCTCGAGGAGGCCGGTCTTGGTGTCGACGCCGACCCGACCGAGGTCGCCGAGAAGCTGCCTAAGGCTATGCTCAAGATTACCGTTGACGGTCTGACCGGCAAGCTCACCTGGAACGATAAGGGCCAGGTCCAGAAGGAGCCCACGGCGTACGTCATCACCGACGGCAAGTACGTACAGGCCTAATAAGCCGCCTTACATAGAGCGGTTTTGATCCCAAGCAGGGGAGGTTTGGCCTTCCCTGCTTGCTTGGTATCTAGGGACAGTGTAACGTCCCTGTTTCATACATTAACTGGAAACCTATTCGAAAGGGGGATGTGGAACATGACGGTCTTTATCCAATACCTGGTCAACGGCCTGTCCATGGGCAGCGTCTACGCCATCATCGCGTTGGGCTACACCATGGTCTACGGTATCGCCAAGATGCTGAACTTCGCTCACGGCGACGTTATCATGGTCGGTGCCTATGTCTCGTTCTGTGCCACGTCGTATCTCGGCCTCCCGGGCTGGGCATCTGTAATTCTCTCTTGTGTGGTCTGCACCGTTCTCGGTGTTCTCATCGAGGGTCTGGCATACAAGCCGCTGCGTCAGGCGGGCCCGCTGGCCGTTCTGATCACGGCCATCGGCGTGTCTTACTTCCTGCAGAACGCCGCGCAGCTTCTGTGGGGCGCCACGCCCAAGAACTTCACTTCGCTCGTCACCTTCCAGGTGCCGGAGTTCTTGGCCAAGTTCAATGTAAGCGCCGTTTCGCTCGTCACCATCGTCGCCTGCCTGGTTATCATGGCCGGTCTGATGTTCTTTACAGGTAAGACCAAGATGGGCAAGGCCATGCGCGCCGTGTCCGAGGACAAGGCAGCCGCTCAGCTCATGGGCATCAACGTCAACCGTACCATCTCGATGACGTTTGCCATCGGCTCCGCCCTTGCCGCCATCGCCGGTGTGCTCCTGTGCTCCTACTCGCCGGTCCTGCAACCCACCACGGGCGCCATGCCTGGCATCAAGGCCTTCGACGCCGCCGTCTTCGGCGGTATCGGCTCCATCCCCGGTGCCTTTGTCGGTGGCATTCTCATCGGCATCATCGAGGCGATGGCACAGGCTTACATTTCCACGAGCCTTGCCAACTCCATCGTCTTTGGTGTTTTGATCATCGTCCTGCTCGTCAAGCCTGCCGGCCTCTTGGGCAAGTACGTCCCCGAGAAGGTGTAGGTGAGCGTTATGAAGTTTCTTAAAGACAAGCAGACGCGTCACGACTTTGTTACGTACGCCATGTGCCTTGTGGCGTTCGCCATCGTGTTCTTTATGCAGTCCAACCATATGATTCCGCGCATGATCGCCGGTCAGCTGGTTCCCATCACGGCCTATATCGTCATGGCCATCTCCCTTAACCTCGTCGTCGGCATCGCGGGCGACTTGTCGCTGGGCCACGCGGGCTTTATGAGCGTCGGCGCCTATACGGGCATCGTCACCGCGGTCGCGCTGGAGAGCGCCGTTCCCTCCGATCCGGTGCGCCTTATCATCAGCATCGTGGTCGGTGCCATCGCTGCCGCCATCCTGGGCTTCTTGATCGGCATCCCGGTCCTTCGCCTGAGCGGCGATTACCTGGCTATCGTGACGCTGGCCTTTGGCGAGATCATCAAAGAGATCGTCACCTGCCTTATCGTGGGCGTCGACTCCCGCGGCCTGCATGTGATCTTTAACATCACAGGTAACTCCACGATCGACGACCTGCACCTGCTCGAGGACGGCACCGCCATCATCAAGGGCGCGCAGGGCGCATCGGGCGTGTCGACGTACTCGACCTTCCTCGCCGGTGCCATCCTGGTCATGGTCGCACTCGTGATCGTGCTCAACCTGGTTCGCAGCCGTACCGGCCGTGCCATTATGGCCGTGCGCGACAACAAGATCGCTGCCGAGTCCGTGGGCATCTCCGTCACCGAGTACCGCATGATCGCCTTCGTGGTTTCCGCCGCTCTCGCCGGCGCTGCCGGAGCCCTCTTCGGCGGTAACTTCTCGCAGCTTTCCGCCACCAAGTTCGACTTCAACACGTCCATCCTCATCCTGGTGTTCGTGGTCCTGGGCGGTCTGGGCAATATGCGCGGCTCCGTCATCGCGGCGGCGTTGCTCACGGTGCTTCCCGAGCTGCTCCGTCAGTTCTCGGACTACCGCATGCTCATCTACGCCATCGTGCTGATTCTGGTCATGATCTTTACCAACAACCCGCAGCTCAAGTCGTTCTTCGCACGCATTAAGGACCGCTTTGCTTCCAAGAAGGAGGTGGCAGCCGATGCCCAGTAAGTTTGAGTTCAACAAGGGCAAGATGGTCCCGTATCCTTCTGGCGCCATCGTTCCCGACCGCGACCTGGGCCAGCGCCCGGCGCTCGAGTGCATCCACTTGGGCATTGAATTTGGCGGCCTTAAGGCAGTCGACGACTTTAGCCTGACCATCGGTAAGACCGAGATCGCCGGTCTGATCGGTCCCAACGGTGCCGGTAAGACCACGGTCTTCAACCTGCTCACCAAGGTGTACCAGCCCACGCACGGCACCATCCTGCTCGACGGTGAGGACACCTCGGGCAAGTCGGTCTACCAGGTCAACCGCATGGGTATTGCCCGCACCTTCCAAAACATCCGCCTGTTTAACACCATGACGGTGGAGGATAACGTTAAGGTCGGCCTGCATAACCAGGAGCGTTACTCCGGCTTTGAGGGCGTGCTGCGCCTGCCGACGTATTGGAAGCACGAGAAGGCCGCCCACGAGCGCGCCATGGAGCTGCTGTCCATCTTTGATATGGAGCATCTGGCAAATGAGCAGGCCGGCTCGCTGCCTTACGGCGCTCAGCGTCGTCTGGAGATCGTCCGTGCGCTTGCCACCAACCCCAAGCTGCTGCTGCTCGACGAGCCTGCCGCCGGCATGAACCCGTCCGAGACCGCCGAGCTCATGGAGAACATCGTCAAGATTCGTGACACCTTCGGCATCGCCATCATGCTTATCGAGCACGACATGTCGCTCGTTATGAACATCTGTGAGGGCATCTGCGTGCTCAACTTTGGTAAGGTCATCGCCAAGGGCACGGCCGAGGAAATCCAGAACAACGACGCCGTTATCGAGGCGTATCTGGGCAAGCAGGATAAGGGGGAGAACTAAATGGCAGAGCCGATGCTTTCCGTCTACAACATCAACGTCTGGTACGGTGCCATCCACGCCATCAAGGACATCTCCTTTAACGTCAACGAGGGCGAGATCGTGGCTCTGATCGGTGCGAACGGTGCCGGCAAGTCCACAACGCTCAAGACCGTCTCGGGCCTGCTGCGCTCCAAGACCGGCTCCATCAAGTTTATGGGCGAGGACATTACTCATACGCCCGCCGATAAGCTGGTTGGTAAGGGCCTGGCCCAGGTGCCCGAGGGCCGTCGCGCCTTTTTGCAGATGACGGTCGAGGAGAACCTGGAGATGGGCGCCTACACGCAGCCCAAGTCCACGGTTGCTCCGGGCCTTGAGCGCGTCTACGAGCAGTTCCCGCGCCTGAAGGAGCGCCGTCGCCAGGTCGCCGGCACCCTTTCGGGTGGCGAGCAGCAGATGCTCGTTATGGGCCGCGCCCTTATGAGTAACCCCAAACTGCTTATGCTCGACGAACCTTCCATGGGTCTGGCGCCGATTCTGATTGAGCAGATCTTCCAGATTGTCGAGGACCTGCACAAGGCCGGCACCACGGTGCTTCTGGTCGAGCAGAACGCGCAGATGGCGCTCTCGATCGCCACACGCGGCTACGTGCTCGAGACCGGCAAGATCACCATGACCGGCACCGGCCAAGAGCTCCTGCACGACGATAACGTCCGCAAGGCCTATCTCGGTGGCTAGGAGGTTCCGCCGTTCTGCCGAACGGCGGACCGGCCGACGCTGCGCGGGCACCA
>CALJDJ010000024.1 GCA_938023705.1 uncultured Collinsella sp. | reverse complement strand
TCCTGGGCCGACATCGCCCGCGCCGTCTTCGAGGCCGCCAACGGCAACGGGGACAGGGTCGTGCCGGTGTCGACCGCCGACTACTACGCGAATGCCGCCGGCCCCGTCGCCCCGCGCCCGGTCCACTCCGCGCTCGACCTGTCCAAGCTCGAGTCGACGGGCTTCCATATGCCCGACTGGGAGGAAGAGCTGAGGGAGTACCTCAAGACGCTCTAGCCGCTAATAACTTTTCGAGAGTAAAAGCCGCCGTTCTTTAACGGCGGCTTTTCTTATGCCTGGTGAATAGCCCCGCTGCAACAAGGGCGGCGGTCGCCAGACTCACTGTAAGCCCCGCAAGGGCGCCCGGAGTCTTGTAGGTCATCACGATCCTATTCGAGCCTTTCTGCATGTTCAGGGATGACAAACCCTTATCGGCGGCGGGCGTTAGTTCTGCGGCGGTTCCGTTTACCGTTACGTTCCAGCCCTCATCGCACGGAACGCTCAGCAGCAGGTTGCCGTCATCCTTGGCGGTATACTCGCCTTCGATCCTTCCGTCCTCAAAAACCGTCGGAACAAATTCGCTCGTCTTAAGCTCGTTAATAATCTGCTCGAAAACGTCCAGATTGAGGGCGTAAAAGACCGGCTCATTGTCTTGGGGCATGTCTGTATAGCCCTCTGCGACTCCGATTGACACCGTATGCTGGCTCGGGGCGTCCGATGCATCCGTAATCTGGCGGATATTATTGTCGAATCTCCAGGCCTCGTTTTCGATCGCTCGCTGGTCGATGGTAAGAGTGACGGGCCAATAACTGCCGGCAGTCGTATCTTTGTTGATGTAGAGATACCCGATGGAGCTTGCCGGTACAGTAACGCTCCATTGCTTTAAGCTATCGCTATTCTCCGTGCTCGTGGCCTCGATCTTGGTATAGAGATTGACCTCGCGGCCTAGGATTTTGCTGTAGAGTTCGTTTTGCTTTTCGAAGGGGTTCTCGCTCTTCAGCGTGCTGTTTTGGATATCGCTTGAGGCTGCGACGCCAATGCTGAGCGCATAGGGGTTCTCGTACACTGCGCTTGCGGAGTCGGCCTGATTCATCTTGGCTAAAACGTATCCCGCAGGTACGTTCTCAGGAATGGCATACTTGACTCCCAGTAGGGCATCGACGGCGAGAATAGGCTCGGCATAACGGGTCGAGAATTCGCCGACGCTGCTGTATCCAAGGGAGTTGAGCAGTGCGATGGCCTGCGGGTTGTTGGCAGACGAATACGAAGACAACTGGTTGTATCCAAGCGCCAGGCCTTCGTTGAGGGCGGCGCTGTCGACGCGTGTGGTCGTGCGGTCAATGCGATAGAACGACGCCGAAGTCTGGTCTTGAATGGCCGTGATCGTGTCGGTCGCGGTGGCGACATAGGTACTGTTGGCTTCTTCGGAATAGCCTACGTACAGCTGATTCCAAATGACATGGGCGTTGGCAAACAACTCAATGGCGGTTAGTGCCAGGAGGGGCATGATGACGACGGGGCGATAGGCTTGACGCAATTTGGGCTGGTTTTTGAGCGCCTGCAGCGCGTATCCTGCGGTCCACAGCGTAAAGAAGCTCAGCAAAAAAGCCGTGCGCGAGTAGAAGCCGTTGGGAACGCGCATGCCGCACCAGATGTACTCGAGCGGGCTCAAAACGGAGCTTGCGACCAGGATTATCGTGACGACGAGTGTCGCGATTCGCGTCTTGATTGAAACCGTGCGGTTAACCAGCAGGCTCACCGCAAGCAGCATCATGATGATGCCGCAATAGAACTGCGGTGTGCTTTCGTTGCTTACCCACATGCAGGGAAGAAAGCCCCTGATGAGCGACTTGAGGCTGGTTTTAAGTAGGGGGCCGAGTGCTAGAACGGGACCGCCCTTGGACATGGCAAGGATGGTCGGCAAAAAGGTCCAAGCGGACAGAAGCAGTCCAAGCGCGATGGCCCCGGCGAATCGCAGGGCCCGATCGAGCATGAGCTTCCAACTAAATCCTTCTTCTGCAACATAATCGACAAATTCGACCAATACGAAGATGCAGAGGAACAGGATGCTGATGTAGGCCGTATACCAGCAGAACATGACATTGAGCGCCGTTGCGATGACGAGGCAGATCATGCGCTGCTTGCGGATGAGCTCGTAGCATCCGTAGGCGCAGATGGGCAGCAGGATCAGGCAATCGATCCAGAGCGGGTTGCGCATGTTGCTGATGGTCCAGCTGCAAAACGTGAACGAGAGGGAAAGCAGGAATATGGCGGGCTTAGACAGGTCAAAGCGCTTTTGCACATACCAAGCGCTGCTGATGTGGATGCAGCCCAGTTTGAGCGCGGAGATAACAAACACGAAGAGCGTCAGCTTGTCTGCGGGAAACAGCGCGCAGAGCAGGTTGAAGGGGCTGGCGAGGTAGTAGCTATAGAGCCCCCATGTGTTCATGCCGAGTCCTTGCGAGAAGGAATAGCGAAGGTTTGCCTCACCTAAAAGGACGCGCCGGAACCAAGCAAAGAAGTCGATGTATTGGTATTTGAGATCGTTGGTGAGAAACGAGTTGTCGCCAAAGGGGTAGATATGCCCTGCCGCTGCAAGTGCGACAAAGAGTGCGACGGAAAATGCGAAGCAGGCGGCGTAGAACGCCACATTCTTGAGCGTGCTGTTATTGGGCCGTGTCATCAGATTCCTCGTTGGATTCTCGAATGATATAGATGGGACGTCGCTTGGTTTCCAAGTAGGCTTTTGCCAAGTATTCACCTATGATTCCTAAGCACAGAAGCTGCATGCCGCCAAACAGCGTTATGAGGCAGGCGAGCGACGGCCATCCGCCGACGGGGTCGCCCCAGACAAGCGTCTTTACTAGGATGACGACGAATCCCAGAATAGCGATGAGACAGAAGACGATACCTGTGAGGGCGGCGAGGGAGAGCGGTGCCGTGGAAAACGCGACGATGCCGTCGATGGAATAGAGGAGCAGCGACCAAAAGCTCCATTTGGTCTCGCCGGCCACGCGGCTGACGTTTACGTAGGGGAGCCATTTGGTCTTAAAGCCGACCCAGCCGTAAATGCCCTTGGAGAATCGGTTGTATTCGCCCATGGAGATGATGGCGTTGACCATAGGTCGCTTCATGAGCCTAAAATCGCGTGCTCCGTCGACGATGTCGGCCTTGGAAATGCGGTTGATGATCTTGTAGAACATACGGGCACAAAACGACCTGATGGGAGGCTCGCCTTCGCGGGTGGTCCTGCGTGTGGCGACGTTATCATAGTTTTCAGTCTGCAAGATCTCGTACATCTGCGGCAGGAGCGAGGGCGGGTCCTGCATGTCGGCATCCATGGTGGCGACATAGTCGCCCTTTGCGTGCTGGAGTCCGGCGAGTAGTGCCGCCTCCTTGCCAAAGTTGCGCGAGAAAGAGTGCCAGCGGATGGCATATGGATGCGCCGCCGCGGCTTCTGCCTTCATGACGGCGAGCGTTTTGTCTGCCGAGCCATCGTCGATGAGGACGGCTTCAAAGGAGATGCCGGCGTCTTGCTGGGTCATGATGCGAACGACGCCATCGAGCTCTTTGAGAAAGATCGGAAGTGATTCCTGCTCGTTGTAGCACGGCACGACGATGGAGATGAGCGGCATAGTGGTTTACCTCTCGCTTGGCTTGGAAGTGGGGTGGCCGAGCTGGTCGTCGTAGGCGTATTTGCTGTACACGTTGACCTCCCACTGCTTTTTTTCGACCTTTGCCACGGAATCGAGGACGAATCCGGTTGCAAGGCTCAGACCGCACAGGAACATAAACGACGCGGCGAGCATGGCGGTGGGGAAGCGCGGAACGAGGCCGGTGTGGAAATACTCGACAACGATGGGCATGCCCAGGGCGAGGCCGATCACCGCAAACAGAAGCGCTACGAGGCTGAAGAACTTCAGCGGGCGGTAGTCCTTGAACAGCGTGCCGATCATCGCGACGACTTTAATGCCGTCGCTCACGGTATTGAGCTTGGACTCGGAGCCTTCCGGACGGTCGCGGTACTCGATGGGCACATCTTTGATGCGCCAGCGGTGGTCGACGGCGTGGATCGAGAGCTCGGTTTCGATCTGGAAGCCCTCGGAAAGCACGGGGAAGGTTTTGACGAACGGGCGGCTCATGGCGCGGTAGCCGGTCATGACGTCATCGAAGCTGTAGCCATAGATCCACTTGATCATGGCGCGGACCAGATTGTTGCCAAAGCCGTGGAAGGCACGCTTGTTCTCCTCGGCGTAGGTGCCGTTGGAAAGGCGGTCGCCTACGGTCATGTCGGCCGTGCCGTTAAGGATGGGCTCGCAGAGGGCTTTGGCAGCCTCGGCGGGATAGGTGTCGTCGCCGTCGACCATCAGGTAGCAATCGGCGTCGATATCGCGAAACATCTGGCGGCACACGTTGCCCTTTCCCTGACGGGGCTCAAAGCGGACCGTGGCGCCGTGCTCGGTGGCGATGCGTGAAGTATCGTCCGACGAGTTGTTGTCATAGACATAGACCGTCGCTTGCGGAAGCTCGCGGTGAAAGTCGTCGATGACTTTGCCGATCGTGAGGGCTTCGTTGTAGCAAGGGATGATGACGGCGATGGATTCAGAATTCACTCAATGCTCCTTATACTTTCAATCCTTGAAAGTATAGCCGTTTGGGCTTGGCATCCTAAGATGTGGGTTAGTTCTCCAGTTTTGTTGCGCGAATCGTTTGCATGGCCGTCGGGTCTATACTGTTCGTTTGTCAACGATTACGAGTAAAGGAGTTGCATCCGTGTCGGATCAGACAAAGCAACAAGAAACTCGCAGTCTGCCTGCGACGTTTGCTAAGAACGAATTTGAGAAGGATGCGTTTATCCTTCGTCAGCTGGTTACCAAGGATTTTAAGATCAAGTATCGCCGTAGCGTTCTGGGTGTCGCATGGTCGGTGCTCAATCCGTTGCTGATGATGATCGTCATGGCCATCGTGTTCTCGACGATTTTTGGCCAGGGCCGCAATGGCTCAATGACGCCCGAGATGTACCCGCTGTACTTGATCGTGGGTAACATTACCTTTGCCGTCATGTCCGAGTCTACGAACCAGGCCCTGACGTCTATCGTGGGCGCTGCCCCTCTGCTCAAGAAGGTTAAGGTGCACCGCTGGGTCTTCCCGGTGCAGAAGGTGCTCTTCTCGCTGGTCAACTTTGCCTTCTCGCTGGTCGCCGTCGCCATCGTCATGCTGTGGTTCCGTGTTATGCCTTCTTGGCACCTCATTCTGCTGCCGGTTTGCCTGCTGCTGCTTATGTGCTTCTGCATGGGCCTGGGCATGATGCTCTCTGCTCTTACGGTCTTTTTCCGCGACGTTATGCATCTATGGAGCGTCGTCATTACGGCGTGGACTTACATTACGCCCATCTTCTGGACGACTGACTATATTGCGCAAATGCCGCATCTCGTGCGTATCTTGATGTATGCGAACCCCATGTATAACTACCTGCAGTTTATGCGTGATATCTTCCTGTTCCAGACCACGCCCTCGCTTTTGACGTTTGGTATGTGCGTCGCTTGGGCGGTCCTTGCGCTTGTTATTGGCTACACCGTGTTCCATAAGTCCGAGCGCAAGTTCATCCTCTACATCTAAGGAGTGCTGTGATGACTGAATCTGTTGTTGATTACAGCGAGCAGCCTCTGGCTGTCGAGGTCGACGACGTCACCATGATCTTTAACATGGCGTCCGAGTCGCTGACCAACCTCAAGGAGTACTTCATTAAGCTTGCCAAGCACGAGCTGTTCTTTGAGGAGTTTAGGGCACTTAAGCACATCTCGTTCGATATTCATCGCGGCGAGGTCGTGGGTCTGGTCGGCACCAATGGTTCCGGTAAGTCTACTATGCTCAAGATTATCGCTGGCGTGCTTGAGTCTAGCGAGGGCAGCGTTAAGGTCCATGGCAACATCGCACCGCTGATTGAGCTCGGCGCCGGCTTTGATCCTGAGCTGACGGCCCGCGAGAACATCTATCTGAACGGCGCCCTGCTCGGCTATACCAAGGAGTTCATCGACGCCAACTTTGACGGCATTATCGAGTTCGCTGAGCTTCAGAACTTTGTCGACATGCCGCTCAAGAACTTCTCCTCGGGTATGGTGGCGCGTATTGCCTTTGCAATCGCGACGATTACCGAGCCAGATATTCTGATCGTTGACGAGACGCTGTCCGTCGGTGATGTGTTCTTCCAGCAGAAGTGCGAGGCCCGCATCCAGCACTTTATCCAGAGCGGCGACGTGACGGTTCTGTTCGTTTCGCACTCCATGGAGCAGGTTGAGCGCATCTGCCAGCGTGCCGTTTGGATTGAGAAGGGTGACCTTCGCATGGACGGCCCGGTCGATGAGGTCTGCAAGGCGTACCGCGAGCAGTTCAACTAGGTTATAATTACTTGCGCCTGACAGGTTTGCGCTTGCTTGGGCGTGCGGTTATTTGCTCCATTAGCTCAGTTGGATAGAGCAGGGGACTTCTAATCCCAAGGTCGACGGTTCGAATCCGCCATGGAGCACCAGAGAGTTTTTGAAGACCCGGTTTAATGCCGGGTCTTTGCTATTTGGGCGCATGGGCATGCTATTGTTTAAACACAGACCCCAAGACATGGCGATGACTTGCGGCCATATTTGTTAATTTGGACTGTGGCGCGCTTTCATCGTCACAGAAAGATGCCCGGTGCAGCGTTCGCGCTGCACCGGGCATTCTGTTTGCTTATGATGGCTAGCTAATGCACCTTTGTCTCTACGCCTCCGTCGGCTCCACGCCTAGCTCGTTGCGGACGAGATCGAAGGCTGCGGCGATGGCCTTGTCCATGTCGTAGTACTTGTAGCCGCCCAAGCGACCGGCGAAGATAACGTTGCCCTCCTGCGCCGCCAGCTCCTCGTACTGCCTGTAGAGGGCCTCGTTCTTGGCGTCGTTGATGGGGTAGTAGGGCTCGTCGCCGGGCTTCCAGTCGGCCGGGTACTCGCGTGTGATGACGGTCTTGTCCTGCGTGCCGAACTCAAAGTGCTTGTGCTCGATGATGCGCGTGTAGGGGATCTCGCGCTCGGTGTAGTTGACCACGGCCACGCCCTGGTGGTCCTGCTCGTCGAGCGTCTCGGTCTCAAAGCGTAGGCTGCGGTATTCCAGCGTGCCCAGCTTAAAGTCGTAGAATGCGTCGATGGGGCCGCAGTAGATCGTCTTGGCGGCGATGTCGGGCTCGGCGGCGAGCAAATCCTTGTACTCCACGTCGCAGCGGACCTCGATGCCCTCGAGCATGTTGGCGACCATCTTGGTGTAGCCGCCCATGGGAATGCCCTGGTAGCGATCGTTGAAGTAGTTGTTGTCGTAGGTAAAGCGGCAGGGGAGGCGCTTGATGATGCTCGCGGGCAGGTCCTTGCAGTCGCGGCCCCACTGCTTCTCGGTGTAGCCCTTCACGAGCGTCTCGAAGATGTCGCGGCCCACGAGGGACAGGGCCTGCTCCTCCAGGTTTGCCGGCTCGCCGATGTTCTCGGCGGCCACCTGCTCGGCGATCTTAGCCTTGGCATCTGCCGGCGTGACGACACCCGGCCACATCTTGGCGAAGGTGTTCATGTTGAAGGGCATGTTGTACATGTTGCCGTGGAAGTTGGCGACCGGCGAGTTGACGTAGTTGTTGAACTCGGCGAAGCGGTTGACGTAGTCCCAGACATCCTTCATGGAAGTGTGGAAGATATGCGCGCCGTAGCGGTGGACCTGGATGCCCTCGACGTCTTCGGTATAGATGTTGCCGGCGATGTGGTCGCGGCGATCGATGACCAGGACCGACTTGCCGGCGCGCTTGGCGGCATTGGCAAAGACGGCGCCCGATAGACCGGCGCCGACGACAAGATAATCGTACTGGGACATGGTTATGCTCCTTTGTATGTCGATTGAACAGTTGCTTCAGTTTTGGGGCAAACGATACTGGCGTATTTGTTCCAATAGTTAGTGTAGCAGACGCTTCCTCAGCAGCTCTAACGCATGTGCGTAGCCCTGGCTTCTAGATGATTTAATGGACTCGATGATCCGCCTTCAGGCACTCGGGCAAGACGCTTGTAACTGCATTCATCGCTTGTGGCTTGAGATACTGCTCGTTGAGCTTTGCCTTTTTGTAGGCATAGCGAGTGTCTGCCGAGTATTTGATCAGCACGTCGGTAAAGAATCGCTCCCAGCTCAGATAGTCACGGCTTTCGATGTAGCTCGATGGGTCCTCGAGAATCATAGGAATGTCGTTGCTGGGGATGAGGCCGGATTGCAGAAGCGTCCACTCAAATGATTCCGGGAGAAACAGACGAACGTTCTTGTAAACGCGCTGTCCCAGCACCTTTTCGATGTGGGGCCAAACGCTGCGCCGTCTCCTATGGCAAGGATGTTTTGCTCGGGACATTCGTGAATCGTTCGTTTTAGGTTTGCTACGCCGGTGGCGGAATAGCATGGGATTCCCAGTCGGTTGCAAAGGACGCTGTAGAATTGATAACCCGATTTGCTGTCCTCGACAACTACGGCGTCGGGTATCTCGAATCCAACATTTAGATCCTGATACAACATGCTTGCCGTGTGGTCATATAGCGGCTTGGTCACCGAGTAGAAGCGTCTGTCGCTCTTGCGGCCATTAATTGTCTTGCTTGTGGTGTTGACAAGCTTTAGGATCTCGTCGACGCTGTAGGGGAGTTCGTTGGCGTCGCGACGAGATATCAGAACAAAATAGTTGGACGATCCGTTGATGGCTTTGGCGAAGTCCTTTGAGTAGATAAACTCGTTGCCCTCATCTAGAAAGACGATCGAATCTTCGATGATCGACAGCTCGCGCTCCCAGCGTCTGCCGGAAAGCGTTTCGCAGGGCACGTCGCAGCTGAGTGTAACGCCGCTTTCCGGTCCTCGGTCGTTGTAGTCGCGAATCATCGAGATGAGCGTCGTTTTGCCCGTGCCGCTGTTACCGCGAATGAAGGAAATGTTGCGTTTAAAGGTGAGTGTGTATTTGACCTTTGCACGCTCTACGACAACGGTATGCGTTCCCTTCATTACTCATCAACATCCAAAAAGTCATTCGTGGCGCCGACAAACTCCTGCATGTTTCTGACGATGCGGTCATCGTTTTCAATGCGGATTTCAAAGTTCTTCCAGGGGAACTTCATGATGTGGTAAAGGGTCACCAGCACATCCTGCTCTTTGCCGATTTTGAGTAGCCAGCGGGCACAGTTGTCTCCGCAGGTAGATGCGTTGAACACCATATTTGGGAGATTGCGTACTAACAGCAGCGTCTTGACGCCGCCGGACAGTTCGAGTGGAGTGATTGAGCCTAGTTGTTTGCTTACGATGTTGTGGGGACCGATGAGCTCTGATCCGTCCACGCTTTTAATGATTTGTGCGGCCATAGGGTCTTCGAACCATGAGTCCAAGTATGAGTTCCTAAAATAGGTTTCGGTATCGTAGATGGAACCGGGATAATCTCCCAGATGGATGCTTAACATGCGCGTCTCCAGACGTTGTGTGACTGCAACGATTATATGCCAGTAATAAAATGCCGGCAGCAGCGAGGTCGCTGCTGCCGGCGCCGGAGTTTTGTTCGTGTGAATCGGTGTTAATGAATTGATCCGCGAGGCTACTTTTCGAGATACTCCCTCAGCAGCTCCAGCGCGTGGGCATACCCCTGCAGGCCTTCGCCGGTGATCGTGGCGAAGCAGGCCAGGCGGGCGTAGCTTATCTGGCGGAAGTCCTCGCGGGTCTCGACGGCGCTGATGTGGACCTCGACGGTGGGGATAGCGACGGCCTTGAGGGCGTCCAGGATCGCCACGCTCGTATGTGTGTAGGCGGCCGGGTTGATGACGATGCCGTCGACCTTGCCGTAAGCCTCCTGGATCTTGTCGACGATGCTGCCCTCGTGGTTGGACTGGAAGACCTCGACCTCGTCAAAACCCTGCGCGGCTCCCGCCTCCTGGCAAATCTGCACTAAGCGGTCGTAGTTGTCGCTGCCATAGATGCCCGGCTCGCGAATGCCGAGCATGTTGAGGTTGGGGCCGTTGATGACGAGTGCTTTCATGGTTGCTTCCTTTGCAGTCGAGAAACCACCACAAAGGTGCCTGTCCCCTTTGTGGTGGTTTTGGTTAGAGAGCGGGTGGGAGGGTGTCGAGGAGGGCTTGGGCGGTGTTGGCGGCGCAGTCGCGTGAGTCGATAATGTAGTCGGCCCAGGCGCGGTAGCGCGGCATGCGCTGCTCGGCCAGCTTGTCGATGCCATCGCGGGCGGTGATGGGGCGACCCTTGTGGGCGAGTTCGTCGAGCTTACGGTTGAGCATCACGATCTGGCTGTTCTGGTGCAGTAGCGGGTAGTTCTCGTCGCGCGTGACCACGCCGCCGCCCGTGGAAAGCACCAGGCCGCTGCGCTTGGAGATGCCGGCCAGCGCCGCCGTCTCCTGTTCGCGGAAGGCCGCCTCGCCGCGCTCGACGATAAAGTCGGCGCAGGGCATGCCCAGGCGCTCCTCGAGGGCGCGGTCCAGGTCGATGTGCTCTCGCCCCGTGAGCAGGGCAATCTGCTCGCCCACGCGGGTCTTGCCCGAGCCCGGCATACCGATCAGCGCGATGTTCTGTTCGCGGCGTGACAGGCGCTCCGTTACGTCCAGAATGCGCTCACGCGAAGTGACCTGGCCGGTGTAGCGCTCAACGGCTTGCGCCGCCTGGGCCACGAGCATCAGCAGGCCGCCTATGCAGGGGATGCCGCGGCGCTCGGCCTCGAGCATCAGGCCCGTGCGTGCAGGGTTGTAGACAATGTCGATGACGCCTTCGAGCGCATCGAGCCCCTCGAGCGTGCAGGGGGCATCGGGACAGTGGGGGAACATGCCGGCGGGCGTGCAGTTGACGAGCAGTGCGGCGTCGGACTGCTGCGCGATGTTGTCGTAGTTGACTTCGCTCGTGCGGCCGACCGGCACGACGATGGCGCCCAGGTCGCCGAGCACCATGCTGGCAGTGGTGCCGGCGCCACCGGTGGCACCGAGCACGAGGGCCTTCTTGCCGGCAACCTCTACGCCCAACTCCTCAACTAGGCACTGAAAACCGAAATAGTCAGTGTTGTCACCGCGCAGGCGGCCGTCGGGCAAGCGTGTGATGGTGTTAACGTTGCCCATGCGCTCGGCCAGCGGGCTCAGCTCGTCCAGGTATTCCATGACGGCGCGTTTGTAGGGGATGGTCACGTTGGTGCCTTCCCATTCGTTACCCGTCATAAAAGCCTCAAGATCTTCGGGCTCGCGCTCAAAACGCACGTACTCAAGCCCCGCGAGCTCCTTGTAGATGGTCGGGGTGTAGCTGTGGCCCAGCACGCGGCCCAGCACGCCGTAGGGGCGGGTTGTGGCGACGTCAGTCATCTAGAGCACCTCCGTGTAGCTGCCAAAGTAGGTGAAGCTCTCGCACACCTCGTCAATCGAGTCGAGCAGGTCGTCGAGGGCTTTGCTGCCAAAGGGACAGTCCAGATCGAAGTAGAACATAAACTCAAAGTCGCGCCCGGGGATGGGGCGGCTCTCGAGCTTGATAAGGTTGATGTTGAGTGCGTAGAAGCGCTCGAGTACGCGATAGAGGGCGCCCGGTTCGTTGGCCGTGGTGATCATGAGCGAGGTACGGTTGGCGCCGGGGTAGACGCGCGGCTCGCGACTGATGACGACGAAGCGCGTGTAGTTGTTGTCCGAGTCCTGGATATTGGGCTCCAGCACCTCCAGACCATAGAGCGCCGCGCAGCTGCGCGAGGCGATGGCGGCAACGTCGGTGCGTTCGGAGCTGGCGACCATCTCGGCCGACATGGCCGTGTTGGGGTACTTGGTGGCGTGCAGGTCGTGTGCCTCGATAAAGCCGGCGCATTGGGCAATGGCCTGGCCGTGGCTGTAGACCTCGTGCACGTCCGCAAGCTTGGTGCCGGGCTTGACGAGCAAGTTGTGGTCGATTTTGAGGCGAAGCGAGCGCACGATGTGGAAGTCGAACTGGGCGAGCAGGTCGTAGACGGCGTTGACCGAGCCGGCGGTGGAGTTCTCGATGGGCAGCACGCCAAACTCGCAGAAGCCGTCGCGCACGGCGCACATGACGCCCTCGAAGGTCTCGAAAAACGCGATGTCGGGCACGTCGAAGAGCTTGCACGCGGCGATTTGGCTGTAAGCGCCCTCGACGCCCTGGCAGGCGACGGTGGCCGTTTGAGGGAAGGGCGTGTCGGAGGCTGCAGCCGTGGCGTGGGCCTTTTGCGAGACGGTGATGCCCTTGAGCTCGTTGATGTAGCGCTGCTGCTCGGCCTTGCTCATGCTCATGAGGAGACGGAACAGGGTGATGGTCTGCGCCTCGTAGCGCTCGGGCGCGCGGCTGGCGAGGTTGTTGAGCTTGGAGCGCTCACGGGCGGGGTCGAAGACGGCCTTGCCCATCTCGATTTTTGACTTGGCGACCTCGGTGGCAATGTCCATGCGCTCGACAAAGCTGTTGAGGAGCGTGGTGTCGATGCCATCGATGGCCTGGCGGATGTCAGCAAGGTCCATGGAGACCCCTTTCACGTGTCGGGGGATGTTGAGGGGTGGGTAGTTAGCGCTGGGCGGCGTCTTCGAGGAGGGCGTCCCAGATGGCAAGGGCGGCGGCTGCCTCGGCTACGGGGACAGCTCTGGGGACGATGCAGGGATCGTGGCGGCCGTGGACCGAGAGCTCGGCATTTTCCATAGCGTCCATGTCCACCGTCTGCTGCTCGCGGCCAATGGAGGGCGTCGGCTTTACGGCCATGCGCCACATGACGGGCGCGCCGGTCGAAATACCGCCCAGGATGCCGCCGGCGTTGTTGGACTCGACCTCGATCTCGCCGGTCTCGGCATCGATGCGATACGGATCATTGTTCTCGCTGCCGCGCATGGCGGCCACGGCAAAGCCCATGCCAAACTCCACGCCCTTTACGGCTGGAATGCCAAACGCGATTTGCGCGATGCGGTTCTCGATGCCGTCGAACATGGGGTCGCCGATGCCCGCGGGAAGTCCGTAGATGCCGCACTCCACGATGCCGCCGATGCTGTCAAGCTCGTCGCGCGCGGCTAGGATCTCCTCGCGCATGCGGCCGGCTGCGGCGGCGTCAATGCACGGCAGATCGTTCGTAAGGATCGCCTTGCGGTCGGCCTCGCGATAGACTATGTCGTCCATCGGCAGGTCGGAGATGCCGCCGATCTGCGCCACATGCGCCATCACTTTAATGCCGCGGGCCTCGAGTGCCTGCAGCGCAATGCCGCCGGCGATGCACAGGGGTGCCGTTAGGCGGCCGGAGAAGTGTCCGCCGCCGGCGACATCGTGCATGTTGTGATACTTCACGCGCGCAGGGAAGTCCGCATGTCCGGGACGGGGCTTGCGGCGCAGCTCGGAGTAATCCTTGGAGCGCGTGTTGGTGTTCTCGATAATCGCGGCGATGGGCGCGCCGGTGGTATGTCCATCGACAACACCGGCGATGATGTGCGCGGCGTCGGCCTCGCGGCGTTTGGTTGCGGTCTCGTCGCGACCGGGGGCGCGACGGTCGAGGAAGGCCTGCAGCTGCTCCTGGTCCACGGCGATGCTCGCCGGAATGCCATCGAGTGAGCAGCCGATGGCGGGGGAGTGCGACTGGCCGAAGATGCTTAAGTGCAAGACGTTGCCAAAGGTCGAGGACATGCTATTCCTCCTCGAGTGTGACCTTGCCGCCCAGCAGGCGGTAGTGGTCGAAGAAATCGGGATAGGACTTGTTGACGGCCTCGGCGCCGTGGATCACGACCTCGCCGGTGGCGCGGCTCGCGGCGATAGCGGCCATCATGGCGATGCGATGGTCGTTGTGCGAATCGACCTCGCCGCCGGTGAAGGCATCGACACCCTTGATGATGAGGTCATCGCCGGCAATGCGCACCTGCGCGCCCAGCGCGGTGAGCTCGCGGGTGGTGGTGACCAGACGGTCGGATTCCTTGATGCGCAGACGGGCGCAATCGCGAATAAAGGTGCGGCCCTGTGCCAGCGAGGCCACGGCCGAGATGACGGGCACCAGGTCCGGAATGTCGTGGGCACTCATCTCAAAGCCGGCGAGCTTGTCGGACTGCACGGTGGCGGCGTTGGTGGAGCGCACGATGCGGGCGCCAAAGCGCGAAAGCGCGGCAAGCACGTTACGGTCGCCCTGTGCGGAGCTCAGTGACACGCCCTCGACGGTGATTGGGTCGGTGCCGATGGCACCGGCGCACAGCCAAAAGGCAGCGTTGGACCAGTCGCCCTCGACGGCTACGCTGCCGGGCGTGCGGTACGAGCCGCTGCTCACGCGGAAGTTCGTGACCTCGGGCTGGCCGTCCTTGGCCGGAATACGCTCGACGTTGACCTCGACGCCAAAGGCCTTCATGGCCTGGATCGTCAGGTTGATGTAGGGGCGGCTCTCGATGAGGCCGGTTACCTGCACGCAGGAGGGCTGGGCCAGCAGCGGGGCTGCCAGCAGAAGGCCGGAGATATACTGCGAGCTCACGTTGCCCGGAAGCACAAAGGTGCCCGGGCGCATGCGGCCGCTCGTCTTGAGCGGAAAACCGCCCAGACCCTGTAGGTCGCAGCCGGCGGCGATGATCTCGTCCGAGAGCGGGGAGAGCGGGCGGGCGCCCAAGCGCCCCTGACCCACAAAAGTTGCTTCTGCACCCAGCGCGCAGGCGACAGGCAGCATAAAGCGGAGCGTGGAGCCGCTTTCACCGCAGTCAAGCGTGCCGCCGGCAAGGGCCTTGAGCAGGCCAAACTCAACACTCTTCATGGTGGGGTGGACCTGGAAGCCGTCCTCGACGGTCTCGATGCGAGCACCCAGGGCCGTAAGGCAACGCACCGTGGCCTCGATGTCGGCGCAGGTGGTATTGCAGGTGACGTGTGTCTCGCCGTTGGCAAGCGCAGCGCAGATGATCAGGCGATGCGCCATCGACTTGGACGCGATGGCGGGAACGGTGCCCTTGAGCGGGGACGGGGTGATGCGGGCTAGCATGCGGATGCGTCTCCCTTCTGGCCGAGGCCCTCGGCAATGAGTTCGTGGAAAGTGGAAAGCGGCGTGCGGTCGATGCTGCAGCGGCCAATGCCGTGCGGAATCACCAGATCGATAGTGTCGCCCGCGCGCTTCTTGTCGTGGAGCGCCTCGGCAAAGACGGTATCGGCATCTAGGTCGCAGCGGGTCTTGAGGCCATGGCGGGCGCAGAGTTCCTCAATACGATCGGGCAGTGCAGCATCGCAGACGCCGTGCAGGGCCGCGGCGCGCGTGATGATGCCCATGCCGATCGACACGCAGTTGCCGTGTCCGAGCTCAAAGTGCTCGCAGGCCTCGACGGCGTGTCCGGCGCTGTGTCCAAAGTTGAGGAGCTTGCGCTGGTTGGTTTCGCGCTCGTCGGCGACGACCACGGCGCGCTTGATGTCGATATTGCGGGCGATGATGAGCGCTACGCGGGCCACATCGCGGTTGAGCAGCTCCAGCGTGAGCGGGGTCTTCTCCAGCTCGGCGAAAAGCTCCGGGTCGGCGATCACGGCGTGCTTGACGACCTCGCCGCAGCCGTCGGCGAACTGCTCGGGCGTGAGGGTGGCCAGACACCCCACGTCGGCGATAACCACGCTCGGCTGCCAAAAGGCGCCGGCCAAGTTCTTGCCGGCAGCCAGGTCTATGGCGGTCTTGCCTCCCACCGACGAATCCACCATGGCGAGCAGGCTCGTGGGGATCTGCACAAACTTGCAGCCGCGCATGTAGGTGGCGGCTACAAAGCCCGCCACGTCGCCCACGACGCCGCCGCCGAGTGCCACGATCACGTCGGAGCGCGAAAGCTCGTGCTCGGCCACAAACTCCAAAATGGCAACGTAGGTCTCGGCGCGCTTATGGGCCTCGCCGGCCTCGAAGGTGCAGATGCTCACCTCGTAGCCTGACGCCTCCAGGCTCTGCTTAACGGGCATCTGGTAGAGCGGGCCCACGTTGGTGTCCGTCACGATGACGGCCTTGGTGCCGCCGGCGGTGGCGCGCACGAGCGGCCCCGCCTGCTCCAGCAAAAACGTGCCAACATGCACCTGGTAGGGGCGTGCAGTGTCGATATCGATGGTAATCGCCATAAGCTTCGGTCCTTTCGACCTGGCGTGATGGGTTGTCTAGTGGGAGGCCTCGTCGTCGAGTGCGCGCTTAATGCGGTCGCCCTCGGCAAGGAGATTCTCCAGATAGCGCTGGTCGCGGTCCTTGAGCGCGCGGCTGTAGGCGCCAAGCGATTCGATCAGATGGTCGATCTCGAAGGCGAGCGCGTCGGCGTCGTCGATCATGAGCTCGGACCACATCTGGGGGTTGAGGTGCGCCACGCGGGTGAGATCGCGGTAGCTGCCGGCCGAAAAGCCGTGGTGGACCTGGGCAGTGGGGCTTTTGACGTAGGCGTTGGATACCACGTGCGCAAGCTGGCTCGTGAAGGCGATGACACGGTCGTGCTCGGCGGCGCTGGTCACGCTGAACTTGCCAAAGCCCAAGGGGCGCACCATCTCGCGCACCTGGCCCAAAAGCTCCAGCTTGAGCGCATCGTCCACCGCGGGCGGTACGAGCACCAGCGGGGCGCCCTGGAACAGGTCGGCGCGGGAGTGTGCATAGCCCGAGTACTGCGTGCCCGCCATGGGGTGCGCGCCCACAAAGTAAAAGCCGTGCTCGCGGGCAAGCTCAAAGGCGCGCTCGCACACGATACCCTTGACGCCCACCGTGTCAATTACCACGGGGCCCATGATGGCCTCGGTATCGGTGGCGTCGGCGAGTGCCTGGGCGTGTGCCTCGAGCCATTCGATGCAGGCTTCGGGGTAGCAAGCCAGGACGATGATGTCGCATTCGCCGAGTGTCTTGTCGTTGAGCTCTCCGGCGACGGTGCCCATGCTGGCGGCGGTCATGACATCGTCATCGGGATCCCAGGCCAGCACGCGAACGCCCGCCTGCGCATAGCCGCGGGCAAAGCTGCCGCCGATGAGGCCAAGGCCGACGATGCCGGCGCACTTGGGGCCGCCCTGGTTAACGCGCGCGTTTCTCACTGTACCCATGGGCTACTCCATGGTCTCTTGGCAGACAACCTCGCGGATGGCTCGGATGCGACGCATGGTGTCGTCGAACTGATCGGGGGTGAGGGCCTGAGCGCCGTCGGACCATGCGCGGCTGGGCTCGTCGTGGACCTCGATCTCCAGGCCGTTGGCACCGCAGGCGGTCGCGGCGAGCGCCATGGGCTCAACGTAGCGGGTGTAGCCGGTGGCGTGGCTGGGGTCGGCGACGACGGGCAGGTGCGACAGGTGGTGCAGCACCGGCACGGCGTTGAGGTCGAATGTGTTGCGAGTACGGGTCTCGAAGGTGCGGATGCCGCGCTCGCACAGGATGACGTTGTCGTTGCCCTCGCTCATGATGTACTCGGCGGCCATGAGCAGCTCATCGATCGTGCCGGACATGCCGCGCTTAAGCAAGATCGGAGTCTTGGTCTTGCCGACCTCTTTGAGCAGGGGGAAGTTCTGGGCGTTGCGGGCGCCGATCTGCATGACGTCGATCTTCTTGTCCAGGAAGACCTGCACGTCGCGTGGGTCCATGATCTCGGTGACGATCGGCATGTCGAGCTCAGCAGACGCCTCGCACAGCAGGTCCAGACCGGCGGGGCCCATGCCCTGGTAGGCGTACGGGGAAGTGCGGGGCTTGTAGGCACCGCCGCGCAGCATCGTGGCACCGGCGGCCTTCACGCGGCGGGCGATGCGGATGAGGTTCTCGCCCTCGACGGAGCACGGGCCGGCAATGACTTGGAACTGATCGCCGCCGATCTTGACGCCGTGGCCGCAGTCGATGACGGAGTCCTCGGGGTGGAACTTGCGATTGGCGCGCTTGAACGGCTCGGAGACGCGCTGCACGCGCTCGACGACGTCCATGGACTCGAGCAGGAACGGGTCGATCTTGGTCGTATCGCCCACCAGGCCGATGATCGTCTCATTCTCGCCGCGCGAGACGTCGGTCTTCAGGCCCTTTTTCTCAATCCAGCTGACGATATGGCTGACGGCCTCGTCGCTGGCGCTCTGCTTTAAAATTGCAATCATGGTGTGCCTCTCACCTCGATGGATAACCCTTGCAAAAACGGCCCGCATCGCGAGCCGTGTATATATGGTGCATGAGAGTTTATACTATCTGATTCGCTTTTGCCTTCTAAAGTGAGCCGTTGTGCCGCGTCTTCCTCGGAATTGCAAAGCTTTTTCTTTTATTTTGATAGCCCGTGGTGCACTTGGGTATAATGCCAAACGTTGGCCCTATTAGCTCAGGGGATTAGAGCGTCTGCCTCCGGAGCAGAAGGCCGTTGGTTCGAATCCAACATGGGGCACCATCGAACGTGAGACCGTCCGAACCTCGCATGGTCCGGGCGGTTTTTCTTATACCGACGCGACGTGATGGGACGTGGTATGGCAGCAACGGATATCGAGCGCGGACTCTCGACCGCCGAGGTCGAGGAGCGCATCGCCGCCGGTAAGATCAACCGCAACATGGAGCTCAAGACCAAGTCGGTCAAAGAGCTCATCATCGAGAACCTCTGCACGCTGTTCAATTTGATCAACGTGATCTTGGCGTTCCTGGTCATTTTGACCGGTTCGTTTAAGAATTTGACGTTCCTGTTCGTGGTGTTCCTCAATACCGCTATTGGCGTCATTCAGTCCATGCGTTCCAAGAAGATGGTCGATAAGCTCACGCTGCTGACCTCCAAGAAGGCCATCGCGGTGCGTGACGGCTCCGAGGTGGAGCTCGACCTGGACCAGATCGTGCTCGACGACATCATCCGCCTGGGGCGCGGCGACCAGATTCCCGCTGACGCCGTGGTGGTTTCGGGCGAGGCGCTCGTGAACGAGAGTCTGCTGACGGGCGAGAGCGACCTTATTAAGAAACAGCCCGGTTCCGAGCTCATGAGCGGCAGCTTTATCGACTCGGGCCTGCTGCGCGCCCGCGTGATCCATGTCGGCGCCGACAACTACGTGGCCAAAATTAATAACGAGGCCAAGTACGTCAAAAAGGTCAATTCCGAGATCATGAACGCGCTTAACGCCATCGTGCGCTTTGCGAGCATCATCATGATCCCGCTCGGTTTGGCGTTGTTTGCCTCGAGTGTGAGCGAGCTGTGGGATGCCGCGGGAACCCCGGGCGATAGCGCGCTTTCGTGGTGCTTCTCCGAGCTGTTGGCTGGTCATGTGCCTTCGTCGGCGCTGCTGTCCACGGTGGGCGCCCTGCTGGGCATGATCCCGCAAGGCCTGGTGCTTCTGACCTCGTCGGTGCTCGCCATCGCCACGGTGCGCCTGGCCCGCCGCAAGGTGCTGGCGCAGCAGCTTTACTGCATCGAGACGCTCGCTCGCGTCGACGTGCTGTGCCTGGACAAGACGGGCACCATCACGTCGGGTCGCATGGAGGTCGAGGGTACGTATCCGCTGCCGGTCGAGGGTATGGGTGCGGGGGAGGGCGACGCCGCCGTTCCCGTCGATACCACGGTGCTCGATTTTGCTCTGGCTAACGTCGCACGTGCGACCTCGGCCGATGCCAACGAGACCTGTCAGGCGCTGCTCAACTATTACGCCGACCGTCCGGTCGAGGTGTCCGAGCCGCTGTCGGTCATTCCGTTCTCGTCTTCCAAAAAGTGGAGCGGCGCGTCGTTTGCACAGGGCTCCTATGTGATGGGTGCGGCGCAGTTTGTGCTCTCTGATCGTGCGTTTGCCCAGGTCGAGAACCGTGTCGCCGAGCTTGCCGATACCTGCCGCGTGCTCGTGGTGGCGCGCGTGGACGGCTTTACGCCCGATGGCGATATGGTGGGCGAGGCCGAGCCCGTGGGCTTTGTGACCATCCGCGACGAGATTCGTACCTCGGCGGCCGAGACCATCGGCTACTTTAACGAGCAGGGCGTGACGCTCAACGTGATCAGTGGCGACGACCCGCGTACGGTGTCGTCGATCGCGCGCGTGGTGGGCGTGCCGGGGGCGGACGCTTATGTGGACGCCACGACGCTCGATACGCCGGCCAAGCTCGATGCCGCAGTGGACCGCTACCATGTCTTTGGTCGTGTGACCCCGCAGCAGAAGCGCGAGCTCGTGCAGGCGCTCAAGCGCCGCGAGCACACCGTGGCCATGACAGGCGACGGCGTCAACGACGTGCTGGCGCTCAAGGAGGCCGACTGCTCCGTGGCCATGGCGGCCGGCTCCGATGCCGCGCGTAACGTGGCCGAGATCGTGCTCGTCGACAACGACTTTGCCTCGATGCCCGCCGTGGTGGCCGAGGGCCGTCGCTCCATCAACAACCTGCAGCGTTCGGCTTCGCTGTTCCTGACTAAGACGCTGTTCTCGATGGGCCTGGCGGCGCTGTGCATCGCGCTGCCGCCGTACCCTTTCGAGCCGATTCAGATGACGCTCATCAACTTCTTCTGCATCGGCGCGCCGGGCTTTGTGTTGGGCCTGGAGCCCAACAATGCTCGCGTGAAGGGGTCGTTCCTGACGAACGTGCTCAAGCGGGCACTGCCGGCGTCGATTGCGGTCATTTTGGCCGCGGCGCTCGATATCTTTGTGGCGCGCGTGTTTGGCTTTAGCCAGCTCACGCTGTCTACGATGTGCCTGCTTTCGTCGTGCGCGGCGAGCGTCAGCCTGATCTGGCGCATCTCGCAGCCTCTCACGCCCTTACGTGTGGTGCTCTTCGTGTTTGTTGTCGCCGGCATCCTGGTGGGCGTTATCGGATTCCCGGAGCTGCTGTCTATTGCCAACCTGTCGATGGGCCAGATGGTAATCTTGGCTGTCATCGTGGTCTTTACCTGCTCGGTGTTCTTTAAGCTCGCCACGATGATGGATTCGCTCAAGCCGCGTCGTCGTCATGCCGCAACTGGTTTTGGCCGCGGTGTGCGCGTCCACCTGGGTCGCGGTGGCGGCAAGGTGAGCTCGACGGGTTCGACGGCCGAGCGTTTTGCCAAGCGCGTCGCCGCCGACATGGCGCAGCGCCGCGAAGATCGCACCGCTCGCGAGGCCGAGGCCCGCGCACTCGAGGGCGTGGCCCAGGCCCAGCCCAAGAAAAAGAAGGGTAGCGGAGCCAAGCGCTCTCGCGTAACCAAGTCCGCCCAAGGCATCAAAGTCTCGATGCCGAGCAAAAAGAAGAAGTAACTACGCGCCCTGGCGATGTTGAATTGGTGCCTTGCTCCTGTGGGGCCGTGGCGATGTTATGCTCTAACCTCGATTATTTGAATTGCTTCGAAAAGAGGATGCCGTGATCTGCCCGCATTGCCTTAAGACTATCGAGGACGGCGCCTCGTTCTGCCCCTACTGCAACGCCTATGTGGGTCCGGGCGATGGTCCCGAGCACACCGAGTTCGTGTTCTGTGAGGGCTGCGGTGCCCGTCTTTCTCCGCATGATCGTACGTGCCCCAAATGCGGACGCCCCGCTCCGGGTATCCTCTCCGAGGATGCGGCAGCATCCGACCTGGCAGCGGGCCGCACGGCGGGCTTTCCGCGCCTAACGCAAGAGCAGATCGATACCGAGGTGCCGCATGCGCCGGCCTCTGCCGCTGCGGTGCTTTCGGACGCCGCCGACCCCAATGAGACCTGCGTGCTGCCAGCTTTCGATAAGGATTTCGGTATCCCCAAGGTCGATATTCCCACGCCCGTTTCCCTGCATGACGATGCTCAAAAACCCAAGCGCAAGGTGCACCCCGACGAGGACGCCTATCACAAGCATAAGCGTCATATTCCCAAGCCGCTCATTATCATCGCGGTCCTTGCCGTCGTGTGCGGTGGTGCCTATTGGTTCGTGACGACCGATCCCATGGGTGTTATGCCTGGCTTCTACGACCAGTTTGGCCAAGCTGCACAAACCACCTTCCCCACGCGTCAAAAGGGCGAGGCGACTGAGGACGATACCAAGCAGGGCGATTCTGCCGAGGTGGTTCAGGAAGAAACCGTGCTCACCGATGATCAGCTCTATACCAGGCTCGACGGTCTGTATCAGACCATCGTGTCCTACGCTGACGAGGACCAGATCGGCGAGGTCATCGATTCCTTTAACAACGGTTATCTCCGAACGCCGCTGTCCACCCGTCAGGAGCTGTCGCAGAGTGCCTACGCCCTGCGCGACCAGATCAAAAAGACGCAAGATGAGCTCAACAACCTGAAAGTACAGGACGATACGGTCTATGCGGATGACATCGCCCACTTAAAGCAGCTTGCCGAGTGGATGTATGAGCGCGTCGACGTGATCTGCCAGAGCTGGGATATCTCGCTGGCCATTCCCGATGGCGAGTCGATGAGTTCCCACCAAAGCGAGATCCTGGCGCCCATCGCGCAGGGCGGCAACAGCGCGCTGAACCAGTACGATGCCAATGTGGGTTCCTGGAAGCCGCAGCAGCGTTCCTAAAATTAGTTCGCCATAGTCGGCATAACCTACGTGCGCAATTGATGTAAACCCGTGCTTATTGCTACAATTCGTACAAATATGCTTTAAACGCACGAGGAAGGAACCACATGTTTGGTTTTAAGAAAGAGCTCTACACGCCCGAGTATCAGCTTGTCGGCGACGAGTGCGCCGTAATCGAGACGTCGAAGGGTACCATCAAGGTCAAGTTTGACGGCGAGGGCGCTCCCATTCATGTCGCGAACTTCTGCGAGCTTTCCACGATGGGCTTCTATGATGGCCTTAAGTTCCATCGCTATGTGCCCGGTTTTGTTATCCAGGGCGGCGACCCCAATACCCGCGACATGTCCGGCGCCGACGTCGCTGCCGGTCTTGAAGGCCCCGACGGTATGCCCGGTACCGGTGGCCCCGGCTACTGCATCAAGGGCGAGTTTGCCACCAATCCGCGCAACAGCCATGTCGATGGCGCCCTTGCCATGGCACGCTCCATGGACCCCGATTCCGCGGGTTCGCAGTTCTACTTCTGCCTGGGTGCCCAGCATAACCTCGATTCCGGTTACACCGTCTTTGGTGCCACGGTCGAGGGTCTCGATGTGATTTCGCAGCTGCGTGCCGGCGACGAGATCGTCCATGTCGAGATCGTTCACGAGTAAAGGGGACTTCCTTGAATAGCCAGCTGATCCAACAGGGCCGCGCCGCTTACCGCGCGGGTGATTTTTCCGCTGCAGCCCAGATGCTTGGGGCGGCAAAGACTCCCGATGAGATTATGGGCGAGGCCGATCACCTTCGTGGCAACGCCTTGATGCACCTGGGCATGTATGCCGAGGCCGCCGAGGCCTATGCCGCCGCCCTCAACGACGGTACCTACGGCAAGCGCGGCGCGCTGCTCACCAACCGCGGCAAGGCGCTCGCCGCCGTGGGCGACTACACGACGGCCGCTCAGGCTTTCTCTGCCGCTACGCAGGATGCTTCCTATGCCACGCCGTTCAAGGCCTATCTGGGCCTGGGCAATGCGCTGTTCCAGTCGGGCGACTATGCCAACGCGGGAACCGCCTTCCGTCAGGCTGCCATCGACGGCGCCAATCCGGCTCCTGCCGCCGCACTCGGCGAGCTCGGTCGTTGCTTCATTAAGCTCGGCCGTCCGGCGGATGCCGTGGAGACTTACCGCACGGCTATCGACTTTGCCGGCCCCCGCGACGACACGCGTGCGCTCAACGCCGGCATGGGTCAGGCACTTTCTGCCGCCGGCCGTCCCTCCGACGCACTCGACGCCTTTAATGCCGCTACTGCCGATGGCATCTACCAGCTCACCTCCGAGCAGGCCGATGAGCTTGCCCGCGTGCAGGATTCGCTTGCCGCGCTGTCTGCCCAGACGGCTATGGCCACGGCTCCGGCGCCCGCGATGGACGCTCCTGCCGTCGATCCGCTCGATCCTACGGGCGCGACCGGTCAGTTTATGCCTGATCCCTCGGACACCGGCTTCTTTACGCTGTCCGAGTCCGAGATGGTCCAGCAGGACCGTCAGGATCGTAAGCAGGCCAAGGTCCGTCGTCGCCATCGCCATACGGGTCTCAAAGTCTTCATCGTGCTGCTTCTGCTTATTTTGATCGCCGCGGGCGGTCTGGGCTTTGCCTACACGCGCGGCTTTGGCTTCCCGTCTCAGGAGTCTGTCGTTACCGATCTGTTCCAGGCTGCCGGCGACGGTGACGCCGCAAAGGCCGAGTCTTGCCTGGCCTCGAGCCTGTCCGAGGACGCTAAGTCGATGATCATCTCCTCGATTCCGCAGGGTGCCACCGTGTCCGTCGAGGGCATGGATCAGTCCATGACCGAGACGACCGCCAAGGTGAAGGCATCGCTGTCCAAGGGCGGCGAGCAGGAGTACACCGTCAAATTCGTGCGTTCCGACAACCATATCGGCTGGGCCGTTTCTTCGCTCGATATGGATTTCTCGGCTGCTGACAACCAGTAGTGACCTTATGGGATTTAGCTTTGCCCGGCGCTTCACCGCAAGTGAGGTGCCGGGCTTGCGCTAGTATGATGAGCTAGTAGTTTTCCAGCAATCATCCAACACATCAGGAGTTGCGTTGTTTTCTTTGATGGATATGTTCTTCGGTAGCTATGCGGGCGATCTTGCCATCGACCTCGGCACCGCAAATACGCTTGTCTCCGTGCGCGGCAAGGGCATCGTCATTCGCGAGCCCTCTGTTGTCGCCATCGACAAGAACGACGAGCGCATCCTGGCGGTCGGTATCGAGGCAAAGCGCATGCTCGGCCGTACGCCCGGCAACATCGTGGCCGTTCGTCCCCTGAAGGACGGCGTCATCGCCGACTTCGATGTTACCGAGGCCATGCTTCGTTACTTTATCGATAAGGCGTCCGAGAAGCGCTATCCGTGGACTCCGCGTCCGCGTGTTGTCGTCTGCGTTCCCTCCGGTGTCACGTCGGTCGAGAAGCGCGCTGTCTTTGAGGCCACGATCCAGGCCGGTGCCCGCCAGGCCTATCTGATCGAAGAGCCCATGGCAGCCGCTATCGGCGCCGACCTGCCCGTCGAGGAACCCACCGGCTCCATGGTCATCGACATCGGCGGCGGTACCACCGAGGTCGCCGTTATCGCTATGGGCGGCATCGTCGTCTCGCAGTCCATCCGTATTGCCGGCGACGAGTTCGATCAGGCCATCCTCACGCATGTTCGCGATGCCTACAACCTGGCCATCGGCGAGCGTACGGCAGAGGACATCAAGATCAAGGTCGGTTCCGCCGTGCCGCTCAAGGACGAGCTCGACGTCGAGGTTAACGGCCGCGACGTGATCACCGGTCTGCCCAAGACCGTGCGCATCGAGAGCGAGGAGATTCGTCGCGCGCTCAACAAGCCGCTCGACGAGATGGCCAAGGCCGTCAAGGACGCACTCGACGCTACGCCTCCTGATCTTGCCTCGGACCTTATGTACTACGGCATTTTGCTGACCGGTGGCGGCGCGCTGCTGCGCGGTCTCGATGTGCGCCTGCGCGATGAGACCGGCGTTTCGGTCAACGTCAGCCCCACGGCGCTCGATAACGTTGTTAACGGCTGTGCCCGCGTGCTCGAGGCCAATGCGTTTGATGGCGGCTTCGTCCAGACCAATGCTTAATTTCCAAAAGGTGGATTCCATTTGGCACGATCTTCGGGTTTCTCCACAAATCTGAATACCAAGCGACAATCAACGGGTATGCGCCCGTTGATTGTTTTCAGCCTGATTTCGGTGTTGCTGCTCACGTTTTACATCCGCGAGGGCGAGGCAGGACCGATTCATGCCGTGCGCTCGGGCGTGACGACGATTACCTCGCCGGTGCGCTTTGTGGGCTCGGCTGTGGCGGCTCCCTTCAATGCGATCGGTAACGTGTTCTCTAACCTTACGGCGTCGCAGGACACGCTTGACGAGCTTAAGAAGCAAAACGAGGAACTGACCTCTAAGGTTGCCGAGCTCTCCGAGGCTCAAAAGACCGCCGAGCGACTGGAGGGGCTGGTCGGCCTGCAGTCGACCTACAACCTCAAATCAACCGCAGCTCGTATCGTCGGCGCTTCGGGCGATGCCTGGACCTCGACCGTCACCATCGATAAGGGTTCTGCCGACGGTCTTACCATCAACATGCCTGTGACGAGTTCTGCCGGTGTCATAGGCCAGATTATCGAGGTCTCGGCCAAGACGTCCACCGTGCGCCTGATTGGCGATGAGAACTCGGGCGTGTCCGCTATGGTGCAGGACACGCGCGCCCAGGGCATGCTGCAGGGTCAGGCTGACGGCACGCTGCGTCTTGAGTACGTGAGCGTCGATTCCGACGTTAAGGTTGGCGACATCATCGTGACCTCGGGCATTGGCGGTGTGTTCCCCAAGGGTCTACCGCTCGGCACCGTCTCGTCTGTTGAGAAATCGGCTAACGACGTGTACTACACCATTGTGGTGCGCGCCCAGACGACGGCCGAGAACAACGAGGAAGTGCTGGTCATTACCTCGCTGACCGACGAACAGTCGGCCTCGGATGAGGACGTGAACACGGCCAACAGCACGCCGCAGGGAACGTCGCGCGATGCTGCGACCAAGACGAAGGACGAGAGCCCGGATGACAGTTCCGACACGTCCGAGACGACCGATTCCGGCTCGAGCGAATAGGGGGCATGTCCATGGATCTACACGAGCAGGGGATGAGCTCCCGCACGTTTGTAATCGCCGCCATTGTGTGCGTGCTGCTGCAGGCAGGCCTGGCACCGCAGATCTCCATTGCGGGCGGTCGCGTCAACTTTATGATTATCCTGGTGTGCCTAAGCGTGTTCTCGGGCGACCCGACCCGTGCCGTCGTGTGCGGTTTTTGCAGCGGCTTGTTCTATGACCTTTCCGCTGCCGTGCCGGTGGGCGTTATGTCGCTCCTGCTGACCGTGGGTTCTTTTGCCCTGGTGCATAGCGCTGCCGGTCAGACGGGCGGTGCCCCGAGTGCGCGCGGCATCACGGTGGGCGCCTTCGCGTTCGTCATTAATGTGATCTACAGCATCATCTTGCTGTTTATGGGTTTGGAGACGAGCTTTGTCGTGGCGATCTTCGGCCATGCGCTGCCGTCTTCGATCCTGACGGGTCTGGTTGCCATTCCGTTTTTGATGTCCGGCGTCGTGCCGCAGTCCGGTTATGGATTCTCCGCACGTGGCGGACGCCAGACGGGCATGCGCTTTAAGCCCAAGACCCGTAAGCTCAAATAGGGGAGGCTCGTAGATGTCTTCCCAGATGACGGTTATTATCGCCGGTATCGTGCTGGTTGTGGCCATCGTGGTCGCACTGGTCATTATGCGTCGCGGCGATTCTCGTTTTACCTACGATACGCAGCGTGGGACGGCCCCGCGCGCCACCGAGGGCGAGGGCAATACCGCGGCGACCGCCTTTAAGGGCCGCTTCTCCATCCTCACCACGGGTGTGGGCGCGATGTTCGCGGCGCTTGCCGTCAAGCTGTGGGGCATGCAGATGGTCTCGTCGGACTATTACGAAAAGCAGGCTAATAGCAATCAGACGCGCACCGTTACCACACCCGCTGTGCGCGGCCGCATCCTCGACCGCAATGGCGTGGCGCTTGTCCAGAACCGTCCCTCACTTGCTGTCGTGGCCTACCGCGACCTTGCCGAGGATGAGGTTCTGGTTCGCCATCTTGCCAACGTGCTCGGTATGCCCTACGTGGCGGTGCTGCGCAATATTCAGGACAATTCCGAGGGCGCTCAGAGCCTGCATACCATCGCGACGGACGTCCGTCGCTCCACGGTTGCCTATATTCAGGAGCACGCCGGCGAGTTCCCGGGCGTCAAGATTGCCGAGCGTACCGAGCGCCAGTATCCATATGGCGAGACGGCATGCCATATCTTGGGCTATACCGGCACCATTACCTCCGAGCAGCTCGAGGCCCAGAATAAGAAAACCTCTGGTGATGATGATGCTTCTGCTGGCCGGATTACGTACCAGTCGGGCGATATCGTGGGCCAGGCGGGTGTTGAGAGCTACTACGAAAACCTGCTGCAGGGTATTCGTGGCGAGCAGACCGTCAAGGTCGATGCCTCGGGCAATGTGACCGGTCAGGCCGGCGCCGTGCCCGCCAAGGCCGGCTCCGACATTAAGCTCACGCTCGATCTTAAGATCCAACAGGCCTGTGAGACGGCGCTGGCGAGCGCCATCGAGCTTGCCAAGACCACTGGCTACAGCAATGCCGGCAACGGCGCTGTGGTGTGTCTCGATCCCAACAATGGCGAGATCCTGGGCATGGCGAGCGAGCCCAAGTTCGATCCGTCCGTCTTTATCGGCGGCGTCTCAAATGACGTGTGGACCGAGCTCAATGATGACAAGGGTTCGCACCCGCTGCTCAACCGCGCCATTAGCGGACAGTACATGTCGGCCTCGACCATCAAGCCGCTCTCGGCACTGGCCGGTCTTGAGTTTGGAACCTACACTTCAACGCAGACAACCAACTGCACGGGCTATTGGACGGGCCTGGGCAAGGCTTGGGGCAAGCGCTGCTGGCTGACGTCTGGCCACGGCACCATGACGCTGCAGTCGGGTATCGCCAACTCGTGCGACCCCGTCTTCTACGACATGGGCAAGGCCTTCTTTTATGACGAGCAACATTCCGAGGGCCTGCAGGAGGTCTTTCGTCGCTGGGGCCTAGGCAAGACCTGCGGTATCGATCTGCCGAGTGAGGGCGCGGGCCGTATTCCCGATGCCGAGTGGAAAGAGTCGTACTTTACCGACGCCTCTGCCGAGGACCGCAAGTGGAATGCCGGCGATATGACCAACATTGCCATCGGCCAGGGCGACATTTTGGTGACGCCTTTGCAGATGGCATGCGCCTATATGGGCCTTGCCAACGGCGGTAAGCAGTACGTGCCTCACGTGTTTTTGTCTGCCGTGTCGCGCGATGGCGACGGCGATGCCTATAAGTACAACGGCAAAGGCAAGAAGAAGCGCCTGGAGGCCAAGATCAACAGCGATTCGGATTTGGCTCTTGTTCGCAACGGCATGCACGACGTGATTTACACGGCATCGACGTCCCTGGCGGCTCACTTTGGCACCCTGACGCCGCAGGTATACGGCAAGTCGGGCACGGGCGAGAAAAGCGGCGAGGACGAATACGCGTGGTTCTGCGCCTATGCGCCGGCCGATGATCCCAAGTATGTCATCGCTACTGTCCTGGAGCAGGGCGGCGGTGGCTCAGATACCGCGATGCATGTCGTGCGCGACGTGCTCGGCGCGATTTATGACGAGCCCGATACCTCTTCGGCCTCGGGCGATTCTTCGGTTCGATAGGAGGTTGCGATGGATTTTTCTCCGGCGGATCTGTTCCGTTCAACCAAGACCGGCTCTCGCAGCAGCCTGGACCGCGTCAACAAGCAACTTTCGGCCTCGCGCGGTACGTTTCGCCAAAAGGTGCATATCGGTGTGCTGCTGGCTACCGTCGCGCTCGTTGCCTATGGCGCCATCATTATTTGGTCGGCGTCACAGTTTAAGGCCGACGCCTCATTCTCGCGCCACCTGCTGGGCATTGGCATTGGCGCGGTGCTTGCGGTGCTCGTCTGGCGTACCGATCTGCGCGGCATCTCTAACTTCTCGACGGCGCTGCTCGTCATTGACCTTATTGTGATCTTCTCGCCCAAGATTCCGGGCCTGTCCTATACGGGCGGTCTGGGCATGACGGGCTGGATCAAGATTCCCGGTATCGGCTTGACATTCCAGCCGGTTGAGCTTGCCAAGCTCATCACCATCTTCTTTATCGCCACGCTTGGCTCGCAGTATAACGGCCGCATCGATACCGTTCGCGACTACGTCAAGCTCTGCGGCATGCTGTCCATCCCGTTTTTGGCCGTCGTCGCCATGGGCGACCTGGGCTCGGGCCTGGTCGTGCTGGTCTCGGGCGCCATCGTCATCTGCATGAGCGGTGCGCGCCGCGAATGGGTGCTGTCGACCCTGGCCCTGCTTGTGGGCCTGGTGGCCCTCGTCCTGGCGCTCGATTCGGTCTTTGATTCGTTGCTCGGCCACGATGTGCTCATCAAGCAGTATCAGATGAACCGCCTGACGGTCTTTATCGACCCCGATAATGCCGATTCGGACGATGCCTACAACCTGCAGCAGTCGCTTATCGCCGTTGGCTCGGGCGGCTTCTTTGGTAAGGGTTTGGGCCATGCGACGCAGTCGGCCGGCGGCTTTCTTCCTGAGTTCCACACCGACTTTGTCTTCGCCTTCCTATCCGAGACCTTTGGCTTTTGCGGTTCCTTTTTGCTCCTGTGCCTCTACGTGCTGCTGATCTTTTCGACGATTCGCGTCGCCTTTAAGTGTGAGTCGCTGTTCTTGCGCCTATCGTGTGTGGGCATCGTTGGCATGTGGGCGTTCCAGACCTTCGAAAACATCGGCATGTGCATCGGCATGATGCCGATTACCGGTATTCCGCTACCGTTTATTAGCTTCGGTTCGTCTTCGATGATGATTCAGCTGCTGACGGTGGGTATCGTACAATCCATATGGCGGCATCGTTCGGGCGCCGCGTAACCGCTGGAGGGGTTTGCTATGAAAATTCCCGTAGATAAGCTGACCCGCGCTTTTAAGATGGGCGCGTCCGTTAAGAAGGATTCCGATACGCCGGTGCGCGTCTCGGTCTATTTGGATTCGTCCGCCTCGCGCTTTCTGGCCGAGACGGTGCGTGACGCCTTTGTGCCGCAGACGACCTCGGGCATTGTGCGCGTCGAGCGTCTGGGGGAGGAGCGAATTGCTCCAAAGACCGATACCGATGTGGTGCTGGTGCTCTCGTGCGGCTCCGACCGCTTGGAGAGTGCCGTGCAGGAGCTCGTGATCGCCGGCGCCCCCGTGTGCGTGCTTGCCGAGTCTGCTGTGGAGGTGCCGTTTATCGAGGAGTCCACGCCTATGCTCGGCGTGGTAGCGGCAACCGATAAGACGTATCTGCTCGAGACGCTTGCCCGCTGGATTCTCGATCGCACCGAAAAGGAAACGGCTTTTGCGGCGAACTTTGCCTTCATGCGCATCGCGGCGGCCAATCGTATCATCACCTCGTGCGCGCTCACCAATATGGCGACCGGTGCGCTGGTGTTTTTGCCGGGCGCCGATTATCCCGTTATGGCGCTGGCGCAGGTGGGCATGCTCTTTGAGCTCGCTGCCGTCTTTGGACGCGGCATTAAGCCTGAGCGCGGCTACGAGGTCGCGGGCGTGCTTGTCGGCGGTCTTGTGATCCGCGCGGTCACCCGCGCGCTCGTCAAGCAGACGCCGCATATTGGGTTTGCCGTCAAGGCGCTCACTGCTGCCGCGGGCACCTATGGCATGGGCCGTGCGCTCGTTTCGCTCTACGAGCGCGATGTCGACTACAGCCGTGCCAACGAGGTGGTCACTGCCACGTTCTCCCGCGTTCGCGATCTGGTGACCACGGTCGCGGGCGCTACCCGTCCTATGGCGTCCTACCAAGACGCGTCCGATCTCGCTGCTTAGGGGTTTTCCGTTGCGCGTTCCGTATCAAGACTGTTTTCATTTAATTGAGCCGCTGCTCGCCAAGGTCGAAAAGCCGAGTCGCTATATCGATCACGAGTGGGGCACGCTTTCCAAGGCCGATGCCGACTACCGTTGCTGCCTGATCTACCCGGATGTGTACGAGGTTGGTCTGCCCAACCAGGGTATCGCCATCCTCTACAACATCCTTAACCAGGCCGAGGGCATCTCCTGCGAGCGTGGCTATGTGCCGTGGCCCGATATGGGTGACGCTATGCGCGAGGCAGGCATTCCGCTGCTCTCGCTCGAGGGTGCAGCGCCGGTCGCTTCGTTTGATATCGTCGGCCTGCATGTGCCGCACGAGATGGCGGTGACGAACTTCCTTGAGGCACTCGATCTCGCTGGCATTCCGCTGTTAGCGGCCGACCGAGGTGAAGACGACCCCATCATCATCGCCGGCGGCCCCTCGGTGTACAACCCCGAGCCGTACGCGGCCTTCTTCGATGCCATCCTCATCGGCGAGGGCGAGGAATCGCTGCTCGAGACCTGCCAGCTGCATCGCCGCCTGCGCGACGAAGGAGTCCCGCGCGCGCAGATTGTTGAGCAGCTTGCATCCATTGCCGGCAACTACGTGCCGTCGCTCTATGAGGTTCGTCACGACGAGCCCTGCTCGCCGCATGGCTACACCGTGCCGCGCGAGGGCAAGGATGCGCCGACCGTGGTCTACAAACGCGTCGTCGAGGATTTCGGCGCCACGAATCCGCTGTCGCAGTCGTGCGTGCCCTATGCGCAGCTGGTTCACGATCGCCTGTCTATCGAGATTCTGCGCGGCTGCGCCCGCGGCTGTCGTTTTTGCCAGGCCGGCATGACGTATCGCCCGGTGCGCGAGCGCTCGGCCGACCAGATCGTCTCGTCGGTGATTCAGGGTCTGGATAAGACCGGCTATGACGAGGTGTCGCTGACCTCGCTCTCCACGACCGACCACTCCTGCATTCGTGACGTGCTCGGCAGGCTCAACCGTCGCCTGGAGGATACGGGTATTCGCGTGTCTATTCCGTCGCAGCGCCTGGATTCGTTTGGCGTGGATATGGCCGAGTCGGTCGCCGGCGAAAAGAAGGGCGGCCTGACGTTCGCGCCCGAGGCCGGCAGCCAGCGCATGCGCGACATCATTAACAAGAACGTGACCGAGGGGGACCTGGACCGTGCGGCCAAGGCGGCCTTCGAGGCCGGCTGGAACCGCATGAAGCTCTACTTTATGATGGGCCTTCCCGGCGAGCGCGACGAGGACATCGTGGCCATCGCCAATCTGGCCGATCACGTGCTGGAGCTCGGTCGTTCCGTGGTGCCCAAGGCTCGTCGCGGCTCGATCTCGGTGTCCATCTCGGTTTCGGTCTTTATCCCCAAGGCTGCCACGCCGTTCCAGTGGTGCCCGCAGCTCGACTACGACGACGTCAAGCGTCGCCAGAAGCTGCTCATCACGAGCGTTCGCAACCGTGCCGTCCGCGTGCATTACCACGATGCCGAGACCTCGCTCATCGAGGCCGCGCTCTCCCGCGCCGGTCGTGACATGACGCCCGTCATCATCGATGCTTGGCGCTCGGGGTCTCGCTTTGACGCCTGGGTAGAGCATTTCTCGCTCGATAACTGGAAGGAAGCTGCTGCCAAAAACGGCATCGACCTCAATGAGCTCGTGCACCTGCCCTACGAGTTGGACTGGCGCCTGCCGTGGGAGCACGTGAGTCCCGGCTGCACGCGCGGCTTCCTCGAGCGCGAGTACCGTCGCTCGCTCGAGGGCGTCACGACTCCCGACTGCACCCGCACGTCGTGCACCGGCTGCGGGATCTGCCCCACGCTCCACGTCAAGAATGTATTGATGGGTGATCGCGCATGAGTGAGCGCCTGACCGACAACCCCACGCTCTTTAGACTTCGTGTTCGCTATGGCAAGCGCGATCGCCTTAAGTACCTGGGCCATCTCGAAGTAATCCATACCATTGAGCGCATCGTGCGCCGTGCGGGACTTCCCTATGCCGTCACGCAGGGCTTCTCTCCGCACATGCGAGTGGGCTTCTCTTCGGCGCTACCGGTGGGTACGTCGTCGACCTGCGAGTGGTATGACCTGTTTATGACCGAGTTCGTGGCGCTCGACGAGGCGTTTGGGCGCCTGGCTGCGGCGTCTCCGGCCGATCTGGCGCCCATCGAGGCGGCGTATATCGACGTGCGCACGCCGGCGTTGACGGCGCAGCTCACGCGTCTGTCGTATCGCATCGACCTGCACTTGGATCCCGAGGCGCCCGTAAGCACCGACGAGGTGCGTCGTGCGATCGACACGCTGCGCGCGGACCATGGCATCGACTACGCGCGCGGCAAAAAGAGCAAGCGCTTGGATTTGGATCACACGCTCGTGGGCTATGAGCTCACGGCGGGGGAGCGCCCGGACCATTTGGTGCTCATGCTCGACACCCATGCCGACAACGAGGGCTCCATGCGTCCGGAAATTTTGCTTTCTGCTGCTGATGTTTTGTTGCAGGGCTTGACCCCGGGCGTGGATGCACCTATTGTTTCCACCGGTATGCAAGACCTCGTGACCATCTGCTCCTACGATGTCGAGCGTCAGAATCAAGCATGCGAGGACGACGAGGGCCGACTCGTCAGCCCCATACCTGTGCGAACTTGTGGATTTGCTCCACATACTCGTTGACGGGGGTATTTTCGCCTGCTACTATATTCGGCTGTTGCACTAACTGATGCATGAAGGGCAAGTAAACATGTACGCAATCGTTAACACGGGCGGCAAGCAGTACAAGGTCGCCACCGACGATGTCATCACCGTCGAGAAGATCGAGGGCAATGAGGGCGACAAGGTCACCCTGCCGGTCATCTTCCTCAACGATGGTAAGAAGATCGTCACCGATCCCGACAAGCTGGCCAAGGCCAAGGTTACCGCTCAGATCGTTGAGCAGTTCAAGGGCGAGAAGCAACTGGTCTTCAAGTTCCACAAGCGTAAGCGCTATCGTCGTCTGAAGGGTCACCGTCAGCAGCTCACCAAGCTGAAGATCGTGAAGGTCCAGGCTACGTCCCGCGCCAAGAAGGCTGTCAAGGCAGAGGCCGAGGCTGTTGCCGAGGCTCCCGTCGCCGAGTAGATTACACTCGTAACGAAAGAGTAGGTATACACAATGGCACACAAAAAAGGACTCGGTTCCTCCCGTAATGGCCGTGACTCCCGCGGTCAGCGCCTTGGCACGAAGCGCTATGCCGGCCAGACGGTAACCACGGGCACGATTCTCGTCCGTCAGCACGGCACGCACATCCACCCGGGTGAGAACGTTGGCCGTGGCAAGGACGACACGCTGTTCGCGCTGGTCGACGGTACCGTTGAGTTCCACAAGGGTATCAAGCACAGGGTCAGCGTACGCCCGCTCGCGAACGCGTAATTCACCCTTCATAGAGCACATATGTGGGAGGCACTTGAGTTTTAGGATTCAAGGGTCTCCCTCTTTTTGTAGGAGGCGATTCTGTTGTCACAGTTCACCGATATCAGCCGCATTAACGTGTGCGGCGGCGACGGCGGAGCCGGGTGCATGTCGTTTAGGCGCGAGGCATTTGTTCCCAAGGGCGGCCCCGATGGCGGCGACGGCGGTCGTGGCGGCAATGTCGTCATCCAGGCCGATGCTCAGCTGTCTTCGTTGATCGATTACCGCTTTAAGCATCACTTCCGCGCCGAACGCGGCACGCACGGGCAGGGTGCCCGTCGTAACGGCAAGAGCGGCGAGGACCTGATCCTGAAGGTTCCCATGGGCACCGTGGTGCGCGAGCTCGACCCCGAGACGCAGACCCCGATGTTCGAGATTGCTGACCTGGTGCACGATGGCGAGCGCGTTGTCGTGGCGCCCGGCGGTGCCGGTGGCCTGGGCAACACGCACTTTGTGACGTCGGTGCGCCGCGCGCCCGCGTTCGCTCAGCTGGGCGAACCGGCCGAGGAGCACTGGATTGAGCTTGAGATGAAGCTTATGGCCGATGCCGCACTCGTGGGCTTCCCCTCGGTGGGCAAGTCCTCGCTTATCGCGCGCATGAGTGCCGCCCGTCCCAAGATCGCCGACTATCCGTTTACAACGCTCGTGCCGAACCTCGGCATGGTGCGTGCCGGTGAGTATTCTTACGTCGTTGCCGACGTTCCTGGTTTGATCGAGGGCGCAAGCGAGGGCAAGGGCCTGGGCCATCAGTTCCTGCGCCACATTGAGCGCACGGCGCTCATCATGCATGTCGTTGACATGACGGGCGGGTTTGAGGATCGCGACCCGGTTGAGGATTACCGTATCATCAACCGTGAGCTCGAGCAGTATGGCGCCGAGCTTTCGGAGCGTCCGCAGATCGTCGTCGCCAACAAGTGCGATGCGCCGGGCACGGCCGACAAGATTGCCGACCTCAAGCGTGCGGCACTCGACGACGGCCATATGTTCTTTGCCGTGTCCGCCGTGACGGGTGCCGGTCTCAATACGCTGATGCTTGCCGTAGGCGAGCAGGTGGCTAAGCTTCGCGCCGAGCTGGCGGTCTCTGATGAGCCGGTCGATCTGCGCGACGAGGAGTGGGAGCGCCGCCGTCTGCAGCGCGAGAAGCGGTTCCGCATTGTCCAGGAAGAGCCCGGTGCCTTCCGCGTGGTCGGTCGTGCCATCGAGCGCATGGTCATCCAGACCGACTGGGAAAACGAGGAAGCCGTCATCTACCTGCAGCACAAGTTTGCGCGCATGGGTGTTGACGACGCGCTCGAGAAGGCCGGCTGCCGTGCGGGCGACGAGGTCCGCATTTGCCAGCGCGCCTTTGACTTTGAGGGCGCCGAGGACTTCTCGGAGTACGAGGAGCTCGAGGACGCTGGCGAGGACGTTGCCGTTGAGGCCCTTGACGTGACCGATGCTCCGGATGAGGGCGTCGAGGTTGTCGATGCGGCGGATGCCGCGGACGATGCCGAGACCTCGGAGGGCGAGTAAGCCATGTCGCTGCGCGGTGGAATCGGTTTGCCCGAGCTGCCCATAAAAGAGGGCAAAGAGTTTCGGCTTGGCATTATGGGCGGCACCTTCGACCCGATTCATTACGGGCACTTGGTGACTGCCGAGCAGGCGCGCGAGTCGCTCGACTTGGACGCTGTGCTCTTTATGCCGGCCGGCTCTCCTGCCTTTAAACTCGACAAACCGGTGACGCCTGCTGAGGACCGTTATGCCATGACGGTTCTCGCCACCGCCGCGAATCCGGCTTTTTTGGCGAGCCGGTTCGAGATTGACCGTCCGGGCGTAACCTATACGGCCGATACGCTTCATGCCCTTCGCGACTTTTATCCGCCGCAGGTAAAGCTCTACTTTATTACGGGCGCCGACGCGATTATTGATATTGTGACCTGGCATGATGCCGACCGAATTGCTGAGCTTGCTACCTTTATTGCGGCGACGCGACCGGGCTTTGATATCGATACGGCGCGTGCCCGAATCAAAGAGTCGGGGCTGCCGTTCGACGTGCGCTATATTCAGATTCCGGCGCTGGCGATCAGCTCGACGAACATTCGTAAGCGAGTTGCCCGCGGCATGAGCGTGCGCTATCTTACGAGCGAGTCCGTGCTCGGCTACATTCGCAAGCGCAGGCTATATGCCGATTTGGGCCAAGAAGATTTTGAGTGATGGGGGCTACGTTGTCGGTAGAGGATCAGTTTGAGGGCGATGAGCGCGCGCTGCTCAAGCGCATTCAAGAGCTGCTCGATGTTCGCATGAAAGATAAGCGCAAGCGCTATGTGCATTCGCTGGGTGTTGCCGAGACCGCACTTCATCTGGCCGAGGTCTACGGCGTTGACCGCTTTGATGCGGCTGCCGCCGGCTTAATTCACGACTGGGACAAGGTGCTTTCCGATGACGAGCTCGTGGCCCGCGCGCTTCACTATGGCATCAAGGTTGCCGGCTCTCCTTCCGCCGCGACGCCGCTTTTGCATGGCCCTGTTGCCGCCTATGAGCTTCCGCAGCTTTTTCCCGAGCTGTCGCCGGCAGTCTTTCAGGCTGTCGACCGTCACACCGTGGGTGCTTGCGACATGACGCCGCTCGATATGGTGGTCTTTGTGGCAGATGCCATCGAGCCCAACCGCCACGGCGACTATGCCCATGCGCTGCGCAAGATGGTGGGGAAGTCCTCGCTCGACGAGTTGTTCTTCTCCTGTTTTGCGCAGGGTCTGGTCTATGTGATCCAGTCCGGGCGCTATCTTTATCCCACGGCTATTACGATTTACAACCATTACGCCCAGCTGCGCTAGCTCGGGTGTGTCTAGAAAGAGGTATTCCATGGCCGACGAGACCATGACTGACGAGCAGATTCTTGAAGGTGTGGAGCACAAGAGTTTCGTTGCCACGTCCGACCGCACCGCCGCCTCGCTGTCCGCGAGCGGTGTCGCCGCCGAGGATGTCGCCCGCGCCGCCGCGCAGGCCGCCTACGACAAGAAGGGCGAGGACGTGCAGGTGCTCGACCTGACCGAGCTTTCCGACGTGTGCGACTACTTTGTGCTTGCCACCGGTACCAACAACCGCCAGGTCGATTCTATCGTCGACGAGATCGAGGAGAAGGTCGCCGCGGCTTGCGGCGAGCATCCGTTCTCCATCGAGGGCCGCGAGCAGAAGACCTGGATGCTCATGGACTACGGCTCGGTCGTCGTTCACGTCTTCACTCCCGAAGCCCGCGACTTCTACCGTCTAGAAAAGCTCTGGGGTGACGCCCCCCAGCTCCCCCTCAATCTCCTCTAAATGATTTTTCTGGGACGGGGATAAAAAATCATTCCTACCGTTCACCGAACCGCCCATCTTTGTTGGGCGGTTCGCTATTTTCTTTTCCCTCCTTTTGTATGCTGTGGCTATCGCAAACTCGGAAGGGAGGGCTTCGATGACTCGCGTTGCCCGTGTGTTATCCGAACTCGGTCATTATCATGTTATGGTCAAAGGCTGTGCTGACCAACTGATCTTTGAGGACGATGACGACCGCTACTATTTCCTCAATCTGATGAGTCAGCGTTTTACATCCGACCACATACGGTTGCTTGCTTGGTGTTTGATGGACAATCATGTGCATCTGCTATTTGATGACCCCGATAACCAAATGAGTACTGCGATGCACGCCATAGATACAGCGTATGCTATGCGATTCAATGTGAAGACAGGCAGGCGTGGGCCAGTTTTTCAAGAGCGTTTTAAGAGCGTTGTTATTTCCGATGATGAGCAGCTGCTCCGTTGCGTTCGTTACATTCACGACAATCCTGCGAAGGCGGGCATATCTTCTGCACCTATGTATAGGTGGAGTAGCTTCCATGAGTATTTCGGTACGCCTGAAATCTGCGATTGCAGTGATATTGTCGAACTATTTGGTGGTTCGGAGGCGTTTTACCTTACAAGTACAGACGGTAAGCCCAATTCGTATTACTTGCCTGAAGGCAAACACGTTTCCGATATGGATGCTTTGGAAGTCGCACAGGCTTTATTGGCTCCACTTGAGCCCTACCAGCTCAAGACGTTGCCGAAGCAAGAACGGAATCGTCTGTTGGCAATGCTGAAACATCGAGGCTTTACGATTGCCCAGATTTCGCGTATTACGGGAATCGGGACAAATATTATTCAGAGGGCGAAATGAGGCCTGAAATGATTATTTCATCCCCGTCCCAAAATAATCAAAAGCACCGATAGCGCCAGAATGATTTTTTAATCCCCGTCCCAGAAAAATCATTGGGAGGAGAAGCGGGATTGGCGGCCGAAGGATAGGGCGGTGTCGCCGAACTTGTCTCGGACGGCGTCGATAGCGACCGAGAGGTCGCGACGGTCGCTTGATTGGGCTCCGCGGTCGTCGACTTCGCAGAACAGGTCGGTCTGGATGCCGCCTTGGTGGTCGAAGTCGCTCATGCCGATGCCCGCTAAGCGAACATGCATGCCTTCCTGCCAGATGTTGTCGAGCAGTTCGAGTGCAACCGCCACGAAGATGTTCTCATCGTCGGTCGGATGAGGCAGCCGGCGCTGTGCCGTACGCCCGCTGCCATACGAATACTTAAGCTTGAGCGTTACCGTGCCGCCCGTCAGTCCCTGACGGCGCAGGCGGCGTCCAACCGACTCACCCAGCAGCGCAATCGCCGCTTCGATGTCCCCGCGCTCAGTCAAATCTTTTGCAAAGGTGCGTTCATTGCTGACCGACTTGACCTCGCGCTCTTCATCGAGACTCGTGACTTCGGAGATTTCAAGTCCCAGCGCACGCTGACGCATACGTTCGCCGTTGACGCCAAAAATAGAGGCCAAGGTGGATTCCGGCGCGCGTGACAGCTCGCCGAGCGTGTAGATGCGCATACGGCGCAGTCGCTCCTCGGCCGAGCGCCCGATGCCGCTCATGGCAGATACCGGCAGCGCGGCCAAAAAGCGCTGCTCGGTTCCGGGGCGCACGATGGTCAGCCCAAACGGCTTATCCCGCTCGCTTGCGATCTTTGCGACCGTCTTGTTGCAGCCCACGCCAATGGAGCACGTCACTCCCAGCGCTGCCACACGGTCGCTTATACGCCGTGCAACCAGCAGTGGGTCCTCGGGCGCAAAGCGACCCGGTGTGATATCGATAAAGGCTTCGTCGATGGATACGCGCTCAACGCGCGGCGTCTCCTCGGCAAGAATTGCCATGACCTGCGCGCTCACCTCGCGGTAGCGATCAAAGTGCCCGTGCGTCCAAATGGCTTGCGGGCACAAGCGCCGCGCCTCGGCCGAGGCCATGGCAGAGCGCACGCCAAAGCGACGTGCCTCATACGAGCACGTGGACACGACGCCACGCGAATCGGCGTCTCCGCCCACGATGAGTGGCTTTCCGCGCCATTCGGGATGATCGAGCATCTCCACGCTCGCAAAAAATGCATCGAGGTCCATGAGGCCCACCGCCGAACCCGTCCAGGGAGGCGGTGTGACGCCCATGGCATCCTCATAACCGTATGTATGTTCGCATCTTTCCATGTCATGAGTATACCGCGCAGCTCATGTGGGGTGCGTGTATGTGCTTGCAAATCCCGAATTCTTGTCTAAGATATGGATTTGCCCTCGACTACACCGAAGAAGTTGGTCTCACGGACTTCACCTGCCCGCGTCGATGGCGTATTATGTTCAACTGTTTGTTTGTAGTTGCAGCCTAAAGCTGCTTGGTTGGAGGAGTTTCCTTTGGCAGTCAAGATTCGCCTTGCTCGTCACGGCGCTAAGAAGCGTCCGTACTACCGTGTCGTCGTCGCCGATTCCCGCGCCCCGCGTGACGGTCGTATCATCGAGGAGGTTGGCCGCTACAACCCGATGACCGCCCCCAAGACCATCAACCTCGACCTCGAGAAGATCGCCGACTGGCAGTCCAAGGGCGCTCAGCTCACCGACGCCGTCGCCGCTCTGGTCAAGGCCGCCAACGAGGGCGAGAAGACCGAGACCGTCGTCAAGAAGTCCAAGAAGCAGCTCGCCAAAGAGGCCGAGGCCGCTAAGGCTGCCGCTGAGGCCGCTGAGGGCGCCGAGGAGTAAATCGTGCCTGAGGTTGACGCTGCACAGCTCGAGGGTGAGGCAATGCTCTCAGATCGCATCGCCGATCTCGTCGAATATCTCGTTGTTCAGATCGTCGACGACCCGGATTCCGTGAGCCTTGAGGTCATCGATGGTGACGACGCCTCTACGATCGAGGTTTCTGTCGCCGAGGATGACGTCGCTAAGGTCATCGGCCGTCGTGGCCGTACCATCAAGGCCATTCGCACGCTCGCCCGTGCACTGGCCGCTCGCCTCGACACTGCTGTCGAGGTAGAGGTTCTGGGCTAGGACCTTGAGGTCCCAGTACAAAAACATCGCCCGTGTGGTCAAGCCGCACGGAAGGAAGGGGGAGGTCCTCGCGCAACCGCTGCGGGGGCTTCCTTCTGTATTAGAGCCGGGTATGCGCGTCGCCCTGACGCCGCCGGCGCTCAAGCGCGACCGCTTTTGCACGGTCGTGTCCGTCACCGATACGGGCGATGGCGATCTGGTCTCGTTTGAGGGCATTGACGACTTGACGGCCGCCGAGGGCATCACGGGATGCTATGTGTTGGCAAATCGTGACGATTTTGAGCTCGATTCACTCGACGCCGCCTATACCGACCTGATGGGTCGCGAGGTGGTCGACGAGCGCTTCGGTTCACTCGGCACGATCGTCGAGATCATGTCGACGCCCGCTAACGATGTTTGGGTTGTCGAGGGTGATCGGTACGGCGAGGTACTGATTCCCGTGATCGAGCAGGTTGTGCTCGATCTTCCCGACACAGGAACAATTTCCGTCCACGTTATGGACGGCCTGATCGATATGGACAAGTAGGGAGGACAACATGCTGATTGAGACCCTTTCGGTCTTTCCCGAGATGTTTGAGCCCGTCATGTCCACATCGATTTTGGGCCGCGCCCGCAAGGCCGGCCTTTTTGATTTTAAGGCGTATAACCTGCGCGACTGGACGCACGACCGCCATCGTACCGTCGATGACGAGCCGTACGGCGGCGGGCAGGGCATGCTCATGAAGGTCGAGCCTATTGCCGAGGCCATCGAGGCTATTAGCTCCGAGGGTCCTAAGCCCACCGTGGTGTTTTTTACCCCCTGTGGCGAGCCCTTTACACAGCATGTGGCCGAGCGCCTGCTCAAAAGCGAGCGCCTGCTGTTTGTGTGCAGCCGTTACGAAGGTGTCGACGAGCGTGCGTATGCGTATGCCGATGAGCGCCTGTCGATCGGCGACTATGTGCTCACGGGCGGCGAGCTTCCCGCTATGGTCGTTGCCGATGCCGTCGTACGCCTGATTCCCGGCGCCCTTGGTGACGAGATGAGCAACGTGGACGAGTCGTTCTCGACCGCCGAGGACGGAGGCCTGCTCGAGTATGCGCAGTACACCCGCCCCGCTGAGTTCAATGGCCAGGGTGTGCCTCCGGTGCTCGTGAGCGGAGATCACGCTAAGGTCGACGCCTGGCGCCGTAAGAATGCCATCGAGCGCACCTGCCGCTGGCGTCCCGACCTGATCGAGACGGCACGGCTTACGCCCCAGGAGCGCGCATACGCGCAGGAGATTCTGGACGCTTCGTATTCGCAGAGCGAGGAGTGAGAATGGTTCCATCGCAGCATTCCGCGTTGAGGGGCGCTTTTGAGTGGGTCGCGGTCATCGCGATCGCGCTCGTGGCCACCTTCCTGATCCGCACCTTTGTGGTCGAGCCCTTTGTGGTACCCACCGGCTCCATGGAGGACACGATCGAGATTGGCGACCAGATCCTGGCACAAAAGGTGAGCCTCGAGCTCGGTCAGCCCGTCAAACAGGGTGATATCGTGGTGTTCCACAACCCCGATGCCACTTCCGAGCATGATGTTCTTGTCAAGCGTGTTATTGCCACGGCCGGCCAGACGGTCGACCTGCAGGACGGCAAGGTGGTCGTTGACGGCCAAGCGCTCGACGAGGACTATACGACGGGCATGAGCTGGCCGCTTTCGGTCCAAGCGCCTGGCGCCCAGGTGAGTTATCCCTACACCGTCCCCGACGGGTGCGTGTGGGTGATGGGCGACAACCGCGAAAACTCTGCCGACTCGCGCTACTTTGGTCCCGTCGATCGCTCTGATTTGATCGCTGTGGCGCTTGTGCGCTACTGGCCGCTCAACCGCATCGGCGCTATCGACTAAAAACCGCTATAGTACAGTACCTAACCGTGTAATCGTTTCGACGAGGGGATATTAGAGGCATGAACGCTTCATCGCTTTCCTTCCAAGACATCATCCTGCGCCTCCAGCAGTACTGGGGCGAGCAGGGCTGCGTCATTATGCAGCCCTATGACTCCGAGGTCGGTGCCGGTACCTTCCATACCGCGACCACACTGCGCTCGCTCGGTCCCGCCGAGTGGCGCACCTGCTATGCTCAGCCTTGCCGCCGTCCCGCCGACGGCCGCTACGGCGAGAACCCTAACCGCATGCAGCACTACTATCAGTTCCAGGTGCTCATCAAGCCGTCGCCGGTCAACGCCCAGGAGCTCTACCTGGGTTCGCTGGCCGCCATTGGCCTGGACCCCAACGACCATGACGTCCGCTTTGTCGAGGACGACTGGGAGAGCCCGACCTTGGGCGCCTGGGGCCTTGGCTGGGAGGTCTGGCTTAACGGTATGGAGGTCACGCAGTTTACGTACTTCCAGCAGGTGGGCGGTATCGAGGTCGACCCCGTGCCCGTCGAGATCACCTATGGCCTGGAGCGTATCGCCATGTACGCCCAGGGCGTCAACTCCGTTTACGACCTAGTGTGGAGCTACCTGCCCGACGGTACGCCCATGACTTACGGCGACGTGTTCCTCGAGAACGAGCGCGAGTTCAGTGCCTATAACTTTGAGGTCGCCAACGTCGAGATGATGCGTCAGAAGTTTGACGACTACGAGGCCGAGTGCCATTCCTGCCTGGAGCGCAAGCTGCCGTTGCCGGCGTACGACTGTGTCATGAAGTGCAGCCACGCCTTCAACCTGCTCGATGCCCGCGGCGCCCTGTCCGCGGTCGAGCGTGCCAACTACATCCTGCGCGTCCGCGCCGTCGCCAAGGCGTGCTGCGAGGCCTACATGGCCGAGGTCGCCGGAGTCAACGAGAATGCCGACCAGGAAGGCGAGGTGGCGTAAGCCATGGCAGACGCTAAGGATTTCCTGTTTGAGATCGGTACGGAGGAAATGCCCTCTGCACCGCTGAACAATGCCGTCAAGCAGCTTGGTACCATGATCGCCAAGGGTCTCGACGAGGCCGGTCTGGCCCACGGCGAGGTCCGCGTGATCTCGAGCCCGCGTCGCCTGGCTGCGCTCGTGGCCAATGTCGCCACTGCGACCGACGAGGTCCACGAGGTTAAGCGCGGCCCCGCGGCCAACATCGCGTTCGACGCTGACGGTAACGCCACTAAGGCCGCCCAGGGCTTTGCCCGCAAGTGTGGTGTGGCTGCCGAGGATCTGGTCTGTCGCGAGGACACCGACGGCCGCGAGTACGTCTTTGCCGAGAAGAATATTCCTTCCGCACCGGCAACCCCGATCCTGACGGCCCTGTGCGAGAAGACCATTGCCGGCCTGCAGTGGCCCAACTACCGCTCCCAGCGCTGGGGCCACGAGCACGCGACGTTCGTGCGTCCGGTCCGCTGGATTTGCTGCCTTCTGGGCGAGGATGTTGTGCCTGTGTCATTTGCCGACGTGACGAGCGGCAACACCACGCGCGGCCATCGCGTGCTCGGCCCCGGTGACCACGTTGTCGCCAGCCCCGCCGCCTACGAGCAGGTACTCGAGGACGCCGGCGTGCTTTCTGCCGAGCGCCGTCGCGAGGCCATCCTTGCCGGTATCTCCGAGGTCGAGGCCGCTCGCCCCGGCTGCCATGTCGATACGCCCAAGAAGGTCTTTGAGGAGGTCATTAACCTCTGCGAGTGGCCGACGGTGCTCGTCGGTACTTTCGACGAGGAGTTCCTCAAGGTCCCGCACGAGATTATCTGCGAGTCCATGCTCACCAACCAGCGCTACTTCCCGATCTATGACGGCGAGGGCAAGCTGACGCGTGAGTTCGTGGTCGTCTCCAACAGCAAGCCCGAGAACGCCGAGCGCGTGATCGACGGTAACGAGCGCGTCGTGCGCGCCCGTCTGGACGACGCTAAGTTCTTCTACGAGGAGGACCTGAAGATCTCCCTCGACGAGTTCCGTGAGCGTCTGTCCAAGGTTGCCTTCCAGGAGAAGCTCGGTAGCGTGCTCGCCAAGTCCGAGCGCATCGAGCAGCTCGCGCTCGCTATCGCCCGCGAGGCTCACCTGGGCGCCCATCTTGCTGCCGACGCCGCTCGCGCCGCACACCTGTGCAAGGCAGACCTGGTGTCCAACGCCGTCGTCGAGTTCACGAGCCAGCAGGGCGTGATGGGCGGTTATTACGCGACCGCGATGGGGGAGAACGACGAGGTCGCTCATGCTATTCGCGATCACTATCGTCCCCGTTTTGCCGGTGACGAGCTGCCCGAGGGCACCGCTGGCTGCATCGTGGCCTGCGCCGACAAGCTCGATACCATCGCCGGTATCTTTGCCATCGGCGAGCCCCCGACCGGCTCCTCCGACCCCTACGCGCTGCGTCGTGCCGCTATCGGCATTATCAACATCCTGCGCGACCGTCTGCCGATCGACCCCACGTCGCTCATCGACTTTGCCCTCGAACTCTACAGTGAGCAGGGCATTGAGTTCGACGCCGCCGAGGTCGCCCAGCAGGTTCGTGACTTCTTCCATGGCCGCCTGGTGAGCATGGCCCGCGACGAAAAGATTCCGGCCGATACCGTCGCCGCCGTCTCCGCGGTGCACATCATCGCCCCGTCCGTCTTCTTCGCCCGCTGCGCCGCCCTCGACGAGGCCCGCAAGAACGACGCTGAGACGTTCGACAACCTGGCGACCGCCTATGCCCGCGCCGCGCATATCTCCAAGCCCGAGCTGGGTGCGGAGTATGACCGCAGCCTGATGGGCGAGGTCGAGCTTGCGCTCGCCGACGCCTCCGAGGCTGCTCAGACCGCCGTCGATGCCGCCCTTGCTGCCGAGGACTACCCGGCCGCATTTGCCGCCCTCGCCGCCCTGCGCGCGCCCATCGACCGTTTCTTCGATGAGGTCATGGTCATGGACAAGGACGAGCAGCTTCGCGATAATCGCCTTAAGCTGCTCAACCGCTTCGAGGCCGTTTTCTCCGGCATTGCCAACATCGGTGAGCTTGCCCGCAAAAAGTAAGCCAGCCTGCGCATAAGCGCAAAAGGAGCCCCGCATGGATTGCCCGGTCACCGCTCGTCCCACCGTTATCGTTATCTCCGACTCGCTCGGCGATACCGCTTGTGAGGTGGTGCTTGCGGCGTCCGGGCAATTTGATGAAGGGGCTTTTCGCGTTTTGCGCCTGCCCAAGGTGACCTCCGTGGAGCAGGTCAAGTCATTTGTGGGGCCGCGCGTCGATGCCGACCATCGCGATGTCGCCGTGTTCCATACCATTGTCGATCCGGCGCTTCGCGCCCGCGTGCTCGATTACCTGGGTATGCTGCATATCCGTTCGGTCGACCTGATCGGCCCGACGCTTGCCGTGCTGTCGTCGCTCATCGGTGTGCCGCCCAAGTGCGTTGCGGGCGTGATTCACAAGACCGATGACCGCTATTTCCATCGTATCGAGGCCATGGAGTATTTCGTTGAGCACGATGACGGTCGTGGTTGCGACGATCTGTCGGGTGCCGATATCGTGCTGCTGGGTGTGTCGCGTACATCCAAGACGCCGCTGTCGATGTATTTAGCATATCAGGGCTACAAGGTCGCCAATGTCCCACTGGCGCATGGCATGGAGCCGCCGAAGTCGATTTACGAGGTTGACCCGATGCGGTTGTTTGGTCTGATCTCGACCGTTGACGTTATTTCTGAGATTCGCGATAGCCGCTTGGGCGATGACTACGCTCGTGCCGTTGCCGGCTCCTATGCCGAGCCTGAGAGCGTGCGCAGCGAACTTGAGGAAGCTCGCGCTCTCATGAAGCGCTTAGGCTGCTTTGTTGTGCGTACCGACGGCAAAGCCATTGAGGAAAGCGCTGCCGAGATCATTGCTCACCTCGAAGAGATTCAAGAGGCAAGAGCCCGCCGTGCCGCCCGCCGCGCTCAACAAAAGTAGCTCACTTGGGACAAGGTTGTTTGGGTAGCTAATTTGGGACGGGGCTCTTTTAGCTAACCAAAGAGAATACTTGGAATTAATGCTGATAAATGGTAAAGCGATTTAGCAAAAACATCGCATCCGACCTGCACTTTCCTTGTAGTGGTATCTTCATAAGGTAACCACCTTTACCTACCGTTTACCGCCGGTTTTAGCACGTTTACCAAACCGCGCACCCTCTGCTCAAGCCTGTCCAAAACCCGCCGTATAGTTCCCTCACGGCCCGCATCCGGCGGGTCGATTCGTTACCACGGTCGTGCGCGTAAGCGCATGGAAGGGGAAGTATCGTGAGCGATTGCAAGAGGGTTTACCGTTTTGGAACCGACGCCCAGGGCACCTGTGTCACTGAGGGCGACAAATCCATGAACTTCGTGCTTGGCGGCAAAGGCGCAAACCTTGCCGAGATGAGCCGCATCAGTCTGCCGGTTCCCGGTGGCTTTACCATTACCTGCCAGACCTGTGTCGAGTACTCCGGTGCCGGCAACGTCTGGCCCGAAGGCGCACTCGATGAGATCGTTGCCGCCGAGGCGGACCTCGAGGCCCGTTGCGGCAAGAAACTCGGCGATGCCTCCGATCCGCTGCTCGTGTCGGTTCGCTCGGGCGCTCCGTTCTCCATGCCCGGCATGATGGACACGGTCCTCAACCTGGGCCTCAACGACGATTCCGTCCAGGGCCTTATCGCGCAGACGCAGAACCCGCGCTTTGCCTGGGACAGCTACCGTCGCTTTATCCAGATGTTCTCCAACGTCGTCATGGGCGTCGACGCCGACTTGTTCGAGAATGCCCTGACCCAGGCCCGCCTGGTCGCCGGCGTTCGCGTCGATTCCGAGCTTTCGGCCGAGGACCTGCAGGAGCTTGTCGAGACGTTCAAGGGTATTTTCTCCGATAACGTCGAGGCGACCCTGTATCCCGAGCTTGAGGTTGCCGACGGCAAGCCCGTCTTCCCGCATGATCCGGAGCTCCAGTTGCGCCTTGCCATCCAGGCCGTCTTTGGCAGCTGGATGAACGAGCGTGCCTGCATTTACCGCAAACAGCACGGCATTTCCGACGAGCTCGGCACCGCCGTCAACGTCCAGGCCATGGCCTTTGGCAACAAGGGCGAGACCTCTGCGACCGGCGTCGCCTTTACGCGCAACCCGGCCGACGGCACCAAGGAGTTCTATGGCGACTTTTTGGTGAATGCCCAGGGCGAGGACGTCGTCGCCGGCATCCGAAACACCGAGCCCATCGCCGACCTCAAGACCACCTCGGGCCTCGAGTCCGCAGGCGAGGAGCTCGAGCGCGTGTTCCTGACGCTCGAGGATCATTACCGCGATATGTGCGATATCGAGTTTACCATCGAGCAGGGCAAGCTCTGGATGCTCCAGACCCGCGTGGGCAAGCGCACCGCCACTGCCGCCCTGCGCATTGCTATCGAAATGGTCGAGGAGGGCCTCATCACCCGCGAGGAGGCTGTGAGCCGCATCGATCCCGCGCAGCTCGACCAGCTCCTGCACCCGCAGTTCGACGCCTCCAAGAAGTACGAGGCCCTGGCCAGCGGCCTTAACGCCAGCCCTGGTGCCGCCGTGGGCGAGGTCGTGTTCTCGAGTGATGACGCCGTCGCGCGCGCCAACGAGGGCCACAAGGTCATTCTGGTCCGCTGGGAGACCAACCCCGACGACCTGAAGGGCATGGTCGCCGCCGAGGGCATCCTGACCAGCCACGGTGGCAAGACGAGCCATGCCGCCGTTATCGCCCGCGGCATGGGTACGCCCTGCGTTTGCGGCGTTGAGCGCTTCCACATTGACGCGGCAGAGAAGGTCGTGCGCATCGAGGGCAGCGACCGCGTGCTGCGCGAGGGCGATGTCATCTCCATCGACGGCACCCAGGGTATCGTCGTCGACGGCGCGGTTGACCTGGTCTCTGCAGAGCTCACCGGCGACCTGGACACCATCCTGTCTTGGGCCGATGAGATCCGTTTGGACGAGACCGACGGTCACGCCAACCACGTGCGCGTCAACGCCGACAACCCCGAGGATGCCGAGCTCGCGCTCGAGTTTGGCGCCGAGGCCATCGGTCTATGCCGCACCGAACACATGTTCCTGGGCGATCGCAAGAACATCATCCAGAGCTTTATCCTGTCTGACGATGAGGCCGTGAAGCAGCAGGCCCTGGCCGACTTGCTCAAGGTTCAGACCGAGGACTTCCTGGCGATGTTCAAGACCATGTCCGGTCGCGATGTGGTCGTCCGCCTGCTCGATCCGCCGCTTCATGAGTTCCTTGATAATCCTCGCGAGCTCGAGGTCGCCATCACCAAGAAGGAGGCCGCCGGCGCTCCCGAGGAGGAGCTCACTGCCCTGCGCGCCCGCCTGCGTCGCATCGACGGCATGGTCGAGTCCAACCCCATGCTGGGCTTGCGCGGCGTGCGCCTGTCCGTCGTCTTTGGCGATCTGCCGCTCATGCAGGTTCGCGCCGTCGCCACGGCCGCTGCCCGCCTTATCAAGGAGGGTGTCGACCCGCGCCCCGAGATCATGGTTCCGCTCGTTTCCATCACGGCCGAGCATGTCCAGACCCGCGAGGTCATTGAGCGCGTAATCGCCAAGGTTTCCGCCGAAGAGGGCGTCGGGCTCAATATTCCCGTGGGCACGATGCTCGAGCTGCCGCGTGCCTGCATGGTCGCTGACGAGATCGCCCATCATGCCGACTTCTTCTGCTTTGGCACCAACGACCTCACCCAGACGACCTTTGGCTTCTCGCGCGATGACGCCGAGGCCAAGTTCATCCCGCTGTACATGCATAAAAAGATCCTGAAAGACAACCCCTTCGAGACCATCGACGCGGCGGTGCTGGAGCTCGTGCGCCTGGCCGTCGAGAAGGGCCGCGCCACCAATCCCGACATGCACTTTGGCGTGTGCGGCGAGCACGGCGGCGACCCCAAGTCCATCAAGGGCCTGTTCAACGTGGCCGACGTGGACTATGTGTCCTGCTCGCCTTACCGCGTGCCCCTGGCGCGCCTGGCCGCCGCTCAGGCCAAACTCGAGGCCAAGCGTTCCGCTTAACGGAGTCGCGTTCCGTTTGCGCCTTTTACGCCCCCCTTCGCGCCGTCGCGCCCCCTGTGGACGCGGCGGCGTTTTACGTTGGTTCAAAACATCGGCAACTGACGGGAGGACTGCGATGAAAAACCTCACCAGGTATTTGCAACGAGCGCGTCGGGGAGCACAGGTGGCCCTGTGCTGGGTGGTCGTTGCCGCAACGGCGCTTTGCGCGATGCCGACGGCAGGTTTTGCCCTTCAGGATGAATCGCGCGACGAGCTCTATGGCGACGTGGTCAACCCGCTCACCATTACAGTCAACGATCGCGACTGCACGTTTGTAGATATCGATGACGGCAAGCTCGAGGGCCGTACCTCGATGTACGACAACGTCTCGTTCTACACGGCCGCCGTCAAAAAGGTACTGCCCAACTGGGCATCGCTTGCCTATAACATCCTTGGCTATGGCGGAGGCGACGACTCCAAGGACTTTTTGTACTGGGACCACGCCGGCAAGGGCTTTGAGAAGGACTTCGGTAAGGGTCACTACATCTATCTGTATGATGCGCTTTCGGGCGGCAACGGTGAGCATTCCGATGGTGCCGACAAATCGAAGCAGAGTGGTCTGACATCTGCAAAAAGCCTCAATGCGGTCTACGAGCGCTTGACCGACGATATCGCCGGCTGTATCGGTCACAAGCTGAAGGGCTCCGATTTTCGTAAATACGTGCCACTCGACGGTCTGTCGCAAGACACGAGCGAGCAAGATGTGATCTATGCCACCATCGCGTGCGTGGACAAGCTCGGCGGCACCTATCAGTACGATTTCAATGGCTTTGGCATCGCGTTCTATAACTTTAGAGTTCAGCAGCTCAACAGCGTGAACAAGCTCAACTGTGCGCCCGAGGACGCGCCAGGCTATTCCTTTATCGATTCTAAGACTGAGCAGGAGCTCGTTACCTCGGCGCTTAACGTCGGCTATGAGGACGCCTCGCAGAGCATCACGCTCGCCCGCGGTACCGAGGAGACGGTCGGCACGAGCACTTCTGAATCCACATCGTATTCCAAAGGCGGCTCGTGGGGCGCATCGGTGAGCCTCAAGGAGTCGCTGGGCGTGCCCGGAACGGTGAGCGAGGAGATCGAGACCTCGTTTTCGGCCGAAACAACGATGTCCCAGTTGTGGGAGGCGAGCAAAACCGAGGAACAGTCGATCACCACGACGGACAATCAGTCGGTTACCGTCAATATGACGATCCCGGCGCACACGCAGGTCAATAGCAAGCAGACGAGTTCTACCACGACGCTGTCCGAGGACTATGACCAGCCGGTGGGCGTGACGTTCGACGTGATCATCTTTAACATGAACGGCGAGTGCTACGACGACAACGCCGCCGTGCAGGAGTTCCATACCGCCGGTTATGACCAGCGCTCGTTTTACACCACCTTTGGCGATCAGTCGACCGACGCCGTACAGAACCTGTTCCTGCGCTCAATCGCACATCGTGGCGACGACGGCTACGATACCACCGCCGGAAACGTCACGAGCTGGTCGTATCGCACCAACAACCACATGGTGCGCGCCATCGATTGGAATTCGGTCTTGGCCGATCGCGAGGTGCCTTCGCGCAACGGCGGCGCCCCGCGCACGTGCAACGTGCTCAATGACATGGCCGCGACCTATCCTATGTCCATTACGGGTTCCAATCTGTCGTTTGAGTCGGTGACGGTCGATACGCAGCTGGGTACGCCGCAGCCTATTAAGCCCATCTCCAAGATCCTCGTGTCGCTGCAGACCGATAAGACCCGAAGGCTTACGGTGGGAGAGGAAGACCCCATCTCTTCCTATCGCGTGCGTGCAAGGGACGAGGACGATGTTGACTACTACGGCTTTGTGAAGTCGTCGGGTGACTGGCGCGTGGTGGACAAGAAGGGCAAGGAGTGCAAGTCTGACGTCATCGAGATCCAGACCGACCCTGTCACCCACGAGCAAGTCGTGATTGGTAAAAAGGCCGGCACCGCCTACGTAAAGTACTTTATCCCCGAGGACACCTATGTGGACGTGAACGGGCATGTCTCGACCAATGACGAGATCGACGCCGCGGCCTACAAATATAAGGTAAGCGACGTTGCGCCCGAGCCGTTTAACGGCAGCATCAAGCTCGAGGGCTCGGCACAGACCGTCGTCGGCGTCGAGGAAAATCTCAACGGCATCGACGGCCTGACCGCTACGGTCTACGACACGACGGGCAAGGAAGTCGATAGGGTCTGCAGCTGGGAGGCCCAGGAGCTCGAGAGCAAGGGCATATCGGTCGCGACAGACGGCACGATGACCATCTCGCAACCGGGCACCTTCCATGTTCGCGCCTTTATTGACGGCGTGTATTCCGATTGGGCCGAGGTCATCGCCGCACCCGCACCGGTCGACCCGATGACGACCGTGGTCGAGACACCGGTGAGCGTTACGTCTGTTTCCTCGGGGGATTCTTCGGCAACGACGGATAGCACGGCTCCTGTCCAGGGAGAGCAGCCAGCTTCCGATGCGAACGCGGCCGAGTCTGCTCCGGCGAGCGACGATGCCACTGCATTGGCTGACGACACCGCGCCCGCTGCCGCGAAGGATGCCTCGGCGATTCCTACGGGCCTCGTTACCGTTTTGACCGATATCTGCCGTTACGGCATCGATCACGGCCTCATCAGCACATCAAACAAGGAAGAGATGACCAAGCAGGACTTTGACATCTTGGGCATCCTGTACCTGATGGCGGACAGCCAGGATCTGGTGCCCCAAGACGCCGAGGACGCGATGAGTGAATGGGTCCATGACAACTATAATGACGAAGAGCTTACCACCTGGAAGCAGCATGCGCTTTCGGTGCTGCTCGAATACGGCTATATCGCGCCCGGAACGACCGTGACGACGCCGACGACTGATGCTTCAGACGGTGCATAAGTGCAGAAAGAGTGCGTGTTTTTGTCTTTTTGCGCACGGACAAAATAGTTCTTGCAGCCAAGGTCGTGGCGTGTATACTCGAATACGTTTGTTCAACTACGTGCCGGCCAAGATGGTACGGCACCTCTAGAAGAGTAAGGAATTGCACATGGATTACATCCGCGCAATCGAGCGTCAGCAGATCCGCGAGGACATTCCTCAGGTTCGCGTCGCCGACAACGTCAAGGTTCACTACCGCATTAAGGAAGGCGACCGCGAGCGCATTCAGGTCTTCCAGGGCGACGTCATCCGCATGGCCGGCGCCGGTGCCCGCGAGACCTTCACCGTCCGCAAGATGTCCTTCGGTGTCGGTGTTGAGCGTACCTTCCCGCTTCACAGCCCCAAGATCGCCAAGCTCGAGGTCGTTCGTCATGGTCGCGTCCGTCGCGCCAAGCTGTACTACCTCCGCGACAAGGTGGGCAAGGCTGCTCGCATCCCCGAGAAGCGCTAAGAAGATCGCAGCGTCTGTCCACTCGTTTGGACACAAGGGTCACCTTCGGGTGGCCCTTCTTTTTATCTGATTTGCATGCAAGGAGGGCCTGGTATGGCCAATATGACGAGCTCGGTTTCGGCATCGCAGGTTGCCGGTGAGTTGGCGAGCGCTACGTTTGAGGAGATCCCCGCCCTCGTGGAGCATTATCGCGAGGACCCGCGCCAGCAAGTGATCAAGGCTTGCGAGCGTGCTCTTAAGCGCCATGCCAAGGAACTTGCCGAGCGCGAGCGCGTCAACGGCATGTACGAGCTGATGCACGAGCTCGGTGGGGATGGCGTGGTCGTGGGTGTCGACGAGGTTGGTCGCGGCTCGGTGGCCGGTCCTTTGACGGTATGCGCCGTGTGCCTTCCCATGGAGCCGCGCGTCTGGGGCATCAACGATTCCAAAAAGCTCACGCCGGCGCGCCGCGAGTTGCTCTCAGTGAAGATTGCCGAGGTGGCGACGGCAATTGGTTTTTGCCATATCGCGCCTAAGGATATCGATGAGATGGGCATGGCCCGCGCCATTCGAGCCGCTGTCGCGGGCGCCGTGGCCGATACGGGGCTCGAGCCCGATTGCGTGCTTATGGACGGTAACCCCTTGGGCGCCGTTCCCAACGAGCGCGACGTGGTGAAGGGCGATGCCAAGATCGCCTGTATCGCCGCGGCGTCCATCATGGCCAAGGTCACGCGTGACGAGATGATGGTCGAGTACGACGCCGAGTATCCCGAGTACCATCTGGCCGAGTCGAAGGGCTATGCAAGCCCCGAGCATATCGAGGCCATTCGCAAACATGGACTTTGTCCACTGCACCGCGTGAGCTTTTGCGGAAACTTTCTGCAGACTGAGCGCCTTTTCTAGGTCAATTGTGGAGACAGGGACCTCTGGGGTTTTATAAACCTGCTGGTGGCGGGCCGTATGTAACACCATTGCTGCGTACGGCCCGTTTTTTGACGGCATTTGGTCAGCTTTTGGTTTGCTTCCGGTACTTACCCGCACGAAAGGTGCCCTCATCATCGGGGCAATGCAGCGTGCGGGAAAGGAGACCCCATGAGTGCCGCAAGCAAAAAGAGCAAGACGCAGCAGCTCAAGGAGCGTTGGGAAAACGGCGAGCTCGACTGCGGGGCGATGACGCCTGAGTTTATCAAGGGACTCAGTCCCCGCGAGCTGGGCATGCTGGGCGAGCTGATCACCATCGACTACTTTAACGAGCGCGGCTACACCTTGCTGGAGCAGGGTTATCGTTGCTCCGAGGGCGAGGCCGATCTGGTGCTGCTCGATGAACTCGACGATGTCGTGGTGATGGCCGAGGTCAAGACCAGACGCGTCGCACTGGATTGCAGCACGCGGGTCTTTCCCGAGGAGGCCGTGGACGCCCAAAAGCAACGCCGCTACCGCCGCATCGCAAGTTGCTATCTCATGGAGCATTATCCGCTCAAGGCGATTCGCTTCGATGCCGTGGGTGTCACCATTCGTGGCGGGCATATCGCCGAGATCGAGCATCAGTACAACGCGTTCGATTGGCAGGTGTCGTGATGGCGTTCGAGACGTTTGCCGTTCACGCGGCCTGCATCCGTGGCGTCGAGGCGATTCATGTCACGGTCGAGGTCTCGCTTGCCGGTGGTGTTCCGGGCATCCAAATGCTCGGCATTCCGAGTATGGAGGTGATGGAGTCACGCGGTCGTATTCGCTGCGCGATGCGCTCCGCCGGGTTCGAGATCCCACGCTCGGGCATTACGGTCAACCTAGCGCCCGGCGATATTCGCAAGACCGGTAGCGGCTTTGATCTGCCCATCGCCATCGCGGTTCTGGCGGCCGATGGGCAGATTCCCCGTGACAACCTCGATCGCTGCCTTATCGCCGGCGAGCTCGGCTTGGACGGTACGGTGCTTCCCGTCAAGGGCGAGGTGGCGTTTCAGCTATTGGCGCGTGATATGGGGCTGTCCTTTATCGCCGGCAGGTCCGATCAGCATGTGCCGCTCGCGGGCGTGGATTGTGGATTCATCGATCATTTGTCTCAGCTTGCCCATGGCATGGGCGAGGCGGCTCGGCACTATCTGGATTCCGAGGGCGTCGAGGCGACCTTTGAGCCTGAGCTCGACTATGCCGACGTGCTGGGGCAGGAAGTCGCTAAACGCGGCATGGCGCTTGCGGCGGCAGGAGAACTCGGCTTGCTCATGATCGGGTCCCCGGGATCGGGCAAGACGATGCTCGCGCGTCGTATGACCGGCATCCTGCCCGAGCTTTCCGTTGAGGATCAACAGGAGGCGCTGTGCATCCATTCGGTTTTGGGTGAGAACATTGATGGCTTGTTGGCGGGGCACCGGCCCTTCCGCAGTCCCCATCACAGTATTTCGACCGCAGGTCTTATCGGCGGTGGGCGCCCGGTGCACCCGGGTGAGATCAGCCTTGCTCATGGCGGCGTGCTATTTTTGGACGAGCTTGCCGAGTTTCCCACGGGTGTGCTGCAGACGCTGCGTCAGCCCATCGAACGCGGCTACGTCAGGATCGTACGCGTCGACGGGGCTTTTACCTTCCCGTCGCGCTTTCAGCTGCTGGCTGCGAGCAATCCCTGCCCCTGCGGCTTTTTGGGCGATCGTGAGGTACCGTGTCGCTGCTCGGCGGCGATGGTCGAGCGCTATCGGTCTAAACTGCGCGGTCCTTTGGCCGACCGTATCGACATGATGATCGATGTGACCCGTCCCGACCCTCAGGTGATTATCGAGGGCGCGGAGGGTATGTCGTCAGCTGAGTTACGTGACTACGTTGTGCGCGGTCGCGCTTTTCGCGCTTGGCGCGAATCCCGTATGGACGATGCGGATGCCGAGGCCGAGGATGACGAGACACGGTCCATTGACGGCGTCGTTTCGACCTTTGAGCTCGATGATGCGGCGGAGAAGTGTGTGCTCGGCCTGTCGAAGCGCACGCATCTCACGGGCCGCGGCATCGTGCGCCTGGTTCGCATTGCGCGCACGATCGCAGATGTCGCCGAGAGCGAGCATGTGACGCAGGACCACGTGCTCGAGGCGGCGATGTACCAGGGAAGGAGGGACCAATGATGGCCGAGGGAACCTTCGAGCTGCATCCAGGTGATACGTTGTATCCCGAGACCGTTTTGGAGCTTTCTGATGTACCCCAGACGCTCTATGTGCGCGGCAACCCCGAGGTGCTTTCGACGCCCGCGCTCTCCATCATCGGCGCGCGCAAGGCCTCGCCGTATGGTCTTGCCGTGGCAGAGCTTGCGTCAAAGGTGGCGGTCGAGGCGGGCGTGACGGTAGTCTCGGGCGGCGCGGTCGGTTGTGACCAGGCCTCGGGTTGGGCTGCGGTCAACGCTGGCGGCAAACACGTCGTGGTGCTGGGGACGGGCGCCGACGTGGTCTACCCGCGTTCGAGCGCGGGGCTTATTACGCGCACGCTCGATACGGGTGGCGCGGTCGTGTCGATCTCTCCGTGGGGCATGGGTCCGCGCAAGTTTGCCTTTCCGCGCCGCAATCGCGTAATCGCGGCCTTGTCGCAAGCCCTCTTTGTATCCGAGGCGGGTATGCCTTCCGGGACGTTTTCTACAGCCGAGGCTGCTATGGATTTGGGGCGAGAACTTCTTGCCGTGCCGGGGTCGATCCTATCGCCCGAGTCGCGTGGCACGAATTACCTCATTGCGAACGGTGCCTGCTGCATCATCGACGAGGAATCTATCGAGATGGCTATTTCACGCATCTACGGCACCCTGCGCTACTCGCGCCCCGATGCTCCCGGCATTGCCGACCTAGATCAAACACAGCAGACCGTGATGCATGCACTCATCGCCTCTCCGCTCAAGGTCGACGACATCGCGGCACTCGTCTCGCTCGATGCCGTTGGCGTACTTAAGCTCCTGGGTTCGCTTGAGCTCGAGGGCCTTATCGAGCGCATGATGGATGGAAGGTATGCGCCCTCCAAGTTTGCTCTTCACGCCCAGACACCCTTCGGTCACAATGGAAAACATGTCAATTAGAAAGGTGTTTGCAGATGCTGTTTGATCAGGTGACGGTTATCGGTGGCGGTCTGGCGGGTTCGGAGTGCGCGATTCAGCTGGCGGATCGCGGGTTTTCCGTAAAGCTGTGCGAGATGCGCCCCCAGGTGAGCTCCCCGGCCCACCATACCGATCACCTGGCAGAGCTCGTCTGTTCCAATTCGTTTAAGTCGACCCGTCCGGATTCCGCGGCTGGTTTGCTGAAGGCCGAGCTTGAGCGCATGGGTTCAGTCCTGCTCGATTGCGCCCATCGCGCGGCTGTTCCCGCCGGCGGTGCCCTGGCGGTCGACCGCGTCAAGTTTTCCGAGCTTGTCGAGGCCGAGGTTGCCGCCCGTCCCAATATCGAGATCATTCACGGCGAGGTCACGCAGATTCCCGAAGGTCACGTGGTCATTGCCGCCGGCCCCTTGTGCTCGCCGGCGCTGAGCGAAGAGGTCATGAAGCTCGTCGGTGGCGACGCCCTTGCGTTCTTCGATGCCGCGGCGCCGATCGTCGATGCCTCCACGCTCGATATGGACGTGCTGTTCTCGCAGTCGCGCTACGAGGAGCAGGGGAGCGGCGACTATCTCAACGCTCCGCTCAATAAAGAGGAGTACGAGGCCTTTATCGAGGCGCTTACCACGGCAGACCGCGTGGTGCTCAAGGACTTTGAGGGCGGCGATCTGTTCCAGGCCTGCCAGCCTGCCGAGGAAGTTGCGCGCACCGGCAAGGACGCCATTCGCTTTGGCGCCATGAAGCCCGTCGGCCTCACCGACCCGCGAACCGGTCGTCGTCCCTGGGCGGCGATTCAGCTGCGTGCCGAGAATAAGGAGAAGACCGCCTATAACCTGGTGGGCTTCCAGACCAACTTGACCTTTGGCGAGCAGAAGCGCGTCTTCCATATGGTGCCGGGCCTGGAGAACGCTGAGTTCTTCCGCTACGGTGTCATGCACCGTAATACCTTTGTCGACGCCCCGCACGTGCTCGATGGCACCTTTGCCGTGCCTGGTACCGGCGTGCGCCTGGCCGGTCAGATCACCGGCACCGAGGGGTACATGGAAGCCGTGGCGACCGGTCTGCTCGCGGCGCTCAACACCTATGCCGAGGCTATCGGCGCCGCGGGCGTCGAGTTGCCCCGCGTGGGCGCCCTGGGCGCGCTCGTGGGCTATGCGACCGATCCTGCCACCGTGGGCTACCAGCCCATGCATGTCAACTTTGGCCTGGTGCCGCCGCTCGAGGACGGTAAGCGTCGCAGCAAGCGCGACCGCTACCAGGCGTATGCGGACCGTGCGCTCGAGGCTCTTGATGCCTATCTGGCCACTCGCCCCGATCTGTTTGGAGGCGACCGGTCATAGCCTTTGACCTGTACGATGCCGTCGACTCGTTTATCGCCTATATCGCACGTGTCGAGGGACTTTCTCCCAACACGGTGACGGCCTATGGCTCGAGGCTGGAGCGCTTTGCTGCCTGGTGCGAGCGCGAGGATATCGATGCCTTCGCTGCCGACGTGCGCACCATTCGTCGCTATCTTGCCGAGCTTTCGCGTGAACAGGTGGCTCCCCGAACGCTTGCGGCGCACCTTTCGGCTATCCGATCGCTCTATCGCTGGATGGCTGCCGAGGGGATTGTCGAGGGCGATGCAGTCTCGGCGATCGCATCGCCCAAGCTGCCGCGTGACCTGCCGGGCGTCCTTACGATCAAGCAGGTCGATGCGCTGCTCAAGACGCCTGATACCTCAACACCCGCGGGACTGCGCGATGCGGCGATGCTCGAGCTGCTCTATGCCTCGGGCGCCCGTATCTCAGAGCTCGCAGCACTCAATGTGGAGTCCATTGCGTGGTCCGAACGCACGCTGCGCCTGTGGGGCAAGGGGAGCAAAGAACGTATCGTCCCCCTGTATCGTCGTGCGCTCGAGGCGACGCGTCTCTATATTGAGGAGGGGAGGCCGAAGTTGCTCGCTCAGGCAAAGCGTCGTGACCCCGCTACCGGGCCGCATCCGCTGCTTATATCGGCGCGCGGTAATCGCATGAGTGCAGCCATGCTCAGGCGGCGGTTCCATACGCTGGCGACGCTCGCCGGCATTCCGGCCGACATCGCCCCGCATGCGATGCGCCATACCTTTGCGACCGACTTGCTCGAGGGCGGCGCGGACCTGCGCTCGGTTCAAGAGCTGCTGGGTCATGCGAGCCTGTCCACGACGCAGATCTACACGCATCTCACACCCGATCGGCTTAAGCGGGCTGTGGCTCAAGCCCATCCCCGCGGCGAATAGTGGCTGGGACGTCCCGCGCCGCGCTCAGGTGTGTGGTTTTGATTGCGGGTTGGCAGGAAGATGCATTCCTGCTATCATTCATCGGGTTGCTTCACGGCAACAGGTTTTTATCACGCACGCGCGGCTACTTCATACCGTGGTGCCCGGGCTTTGGTAGCACATGTCCGGGTTGGTTTTGGAGGATGACCCCGCGCGGAGGCAAACCACAGGAGGTTTAACATGGCTACCAAGATTAATATCCGCACCCTGCTCGAGGCCGGCTGCCACTTCGGTCACCAGACCCGTCGCTGGAACCCCAAGATGAAGCCGTTCATCTTCGGTGAGCGCAACGGCATCTACATCCTCGACCTCAAGCAGACCATCCTCGACGCCGATCAGGCCTACACCTTCGTCAAGAACGTCGCCAAGGGCGGCAATGTGCTGTTCGTCGGCACCAAGAAGCAGGCTCAGGAGGCCGTCAAGAACGCTGCTGAGCGCGCCAACATGCCTTACATCAACCAGCGTTGGCTCGGCGGCATGCTGACCAACTTCGTCACCATCCGCTCCCGCATCAACCGCATGGAGGAGCTCGAGGCCATGGTCGAGGACGGCCGCATGGCAGTGCTCCCCAAGAAGGAGCAGGCTGTTCTCGGCAAGGAGCTCACCAAGCTCCAGACCAACCTCGGTGGTGCCCGCGACATGAAGGGTCTGCCCCAGGCTCTCTTCGTCATCGACACCAAGCGCGAGGAGAACGCCATCAAGGAGGCTCAGCGCCTGAACATCCCCGTCGTCGCTCTGATCGACACCAACTCCGATCCCGACGAGGTCGAGTACGGCATCCCCTGCAACGATGACGCTATCTCTGCTGTCACCCTTATGTGCGAGCTCATGGCTGACGCCTGCCTCGCTGGCTCCGGCAAGGAGCAGGTCTCCGAGGCCGAGATGGCCGCTGAGCCCAAGGCCGAGTAAATCAGTCTTAGTTAATTCTTTTTCATCTCTTTGAAAGGAACCACAATGGCCCAGATTACCGCCGCTATGGTCAAGCAGCTCCGCGAGATGACCGACTCCCCGATGATGGAGTGCAAGAAGGCTCTCGTCGAGGCTGACGGCGACATGGACGCCGCTGTCGACGTTCTGCGTAAGAACGGCCTTGCCAAGGCTGCCAAGAAGGCTGGCCGTGAGACCAACGAGGGCGCTGTCGCCGCGTTCGTCTCCGAGGATGGCAAGACCGGCGCTCTGCTCGAGCTCTCCTGCGAGACCGACTTCGTTGGCTCCAACGCCAAGTTCACTGGCTTTGCTTCCAAGGTCGCTGAGGTTGTCGCTACCACCGAGCCTGCTGACGTCGACGCTCTGCTCGAGAAGCCGATGGGCGAGGAGACCGTTTCCTCCGAGCTCACCGAGATGATTCACATCATGGGCGAGAACATGAAGATCTCCCGCTTCGCTGCCCGCAAGGCCGAGAACGGCGCGCTCGCTTCTTACATCCACATGGGTGGTAAGATCGGCGTCCTCGTCGAGTTCGCCTTCGAGAAGGCCGAGACCGCTCAGGCTGAGTCCTTCAAGACCTTCGCTCACGACGTTGCCCTTCAGGTTGCCGCCGTCGCACCGATCTGCGCCACCCGCGATCAGGTTCCGGCCGAGACCGTCGAGCACGAGAAGCAGATCTACATGGCCCAGGCTGCCGAGTCCGGCAAGCCCGAGGCTATCCAGGAGAAGATGGCTGTTGGTCGTCTGGAGAAGTTCTACAAGCAGTCCGTGCTCACCGAGCAGGAGTTCATCAAGGACAGCTCCCTCACCATCAAGAAGTACGCTGAGCAGGTCTCCAAGGAGCTCGGCGACACCATTACCGTCGTTGCCTTTGACCGTCTGGTCCGTGGCGAGTAAATAAGCTCTTGTAGCTGGTAATGAGCAGGCTGTGGGTTTTACTCACAGCCTGCTTTTTCATGGCTCTTATCAGAGCCTTTGATATCATATTGAGAGTCTAATTAAAGGAGGATCGCTTTGTCCGACATCCGATATAAACGCGTGCTTCTTAAGCTTTCCGGCGAAGCACTGATGGGCGACGGCCAATATGGCATTGACCCCAAGGTTACCGACCATCTTGCCAAGCAGGTCAAGGAGCTGCTCGCCGTTGGCCATGAGGTCGGCGTCGTTGTCGGCGGCGGCAATATTTTCCGTGGCATGGCCGGCGCTGCCGGTGGCATGGAGCGTGCTCAGGCCGACTACATGGGCATGCTGGCAACCGTTATGAACGCGCTCGCCCTGCAGGATGCCTTCGAGCATAACGATGTTCCCTGCCGCGTGATGAGCGCTATCCAGATGAACGAGATCTGCGAGCCCTATATTCGTCGTCGTGCTATCAACCACCTGTCCAAGGGTAATGTCGTTATCTTCGCCGCCGGCTCGGGCAATCCGTACTTTACGACTGACACCGCCGCGGCCCTTCGCGCCTGCGAGATCGGTGCGGAGATTCTGATTAAGGCCACCAAGGTTGACGGCATCTACGACAAGGATCCCGTCAAGTGCGCCGATGCCGTCCGTTTTGACAAGATTACCTATCACGAGGTTCTCGTCCGCGGTCTGCAGGTTATGGATTCCACGGCTACGGCACTGTGCCAGGATAACCGTATGCCGATTTTGGTCCTCAACATCGATGGCGAGGACACCGTCAAGCGCGCGCTCGCGGGTGAGCCCGTCGGCACGCTCGTCTATCAGGAGGATTAAGCATGGCAGAGAACATCACCGCCCATATGGACAAGTCGCTCGAGTCCCTCAAGCATAACTTCTCCAAGGTCCGTACCGGTCGTGCCAACGCCAACATTCTGTCCGACATCACCGTCGATTATTACGGTGTCCCCACGCCGGTCACGCAGGTTGCCGCCGTCAAGACCCCCGAGGCTCACATGCTGCTCATCGAGCCGTGGGATAAGGCGCTCATCAATGCTATCGTCAAGGCCATCGGCGCTTCCGATCTGGGTATTACCCCCAACTCCGATGGCACCGTCGTTCGTCTTCCGTTCCCGGCTCCCACTGAGGAGCGCCGTCGCGAGCTCGTCAAGGAGTGCCGCGAGTACGCCGAGCAGGCCAAGGTGTCTATCCGTAACATCCGTCGCGACTTCAACAACAAGCTCGAGCGCGATGAGGAGCTCACCGAGGACGACGTACGTCGCGAGCAGGCCAAGGTCCAGAAGCATACCGATGAGTATGTCGCCAAGGTCGAGGAGCTTCTGAAGGAAAAAGAAGCCGAGGTCATGGAGATCTAAGGTGCAATACGACGAGCATAAACTGGTCGAGTACTTTGCCGACGCCCCTGCGGGCGTCGGTTTTTCCGACCTTGACCTCAATAACATTCCGCACCATATCTCGTGCATCATGGACGGCAACGGTCGTTGGGCCACGTCGCGCGGTCTTGCACGCACCGAGGGCCACAAGGCGGGTATCGTCTCGCTGCGCGAGATCATTACCGCCTGCGTGCGCCTGGGCGTCGACGTGCTTTCGGCCTATGCATTTTCGACTGAAAACTGGAATCGACCGCAGCACGAAGTCAACGTTCTGATGCACCTGTTTGCCAAGACGTTTATCGACGAGCTGCCGCTTCTGAAGCGCGAAAATGTGCGCGTAGTCTTTTTGGGTGACATTTCCGCGCTGCCCAAGAAGACTCGCGACGTTTTTGAGCGCGGTCTTGCCGAGTGCGCCGATCACACCGGTATGACGCTGGCGCTTGCCGTCAACTACGGCGCGCGTGCCGAGATTACCCGCGCTGTCCGTCAGATCGCATCCGACGCTGCCGCCGGTAAGATCGATCCTGCCGCAATTGATGACGACATGGTGACTTCCCACCTCTATACCGCCGGTCTTCCCGATCCCGAACTTGTGATTCGCACCTCTGGTGAGCTGCGCCTTTCGAACTATCTGCTGTGGCAGGTGGCTTATTCCGAATTCTACGTCACCGATACCTATTGGCCCGACTTTGATCGTTGGGGCCTTGTCGACGCCATTTTGGCCTATCAGGGCCGTGACCGTAGGTTTGGTGGACTGAGCAAGACCGAGGAGGCTTAATCGTGTCCGATCGTCCCAAGGCATCTGCTCCCAAGACGCCAGTTTCCGCGGCGCCTGCGCGCAAGGCTGCCACTGCGGGAGCGCCTGCAGCGAAGAGCGGCACCGGTTCGTGGCTGGCGGGCTTTATTACCCGTGCCGCCGCCGGTATCGTCTACGCCGTTGTCTTTATCCTGTGCCTGGTTTTGGGTATCGTGCCCACGGCCATCTTTGTTTCTGTCATGAGCGGTCTGTGCTGCTATGAGTTTTTCCGTATGACAAGGCTCGATGGCAAGATGGCTAACGAGCGCATGGGTATCGCTGCCGCCGTACTCTTTCCGCTGTCGGCGTTGGGCGATTCGATGTTGCTGAATGCCCTGCTTTTTGCCTTGATGCTCGCGGTGGGCATTTGGTATGTCTGGTCGCCGCGTACCCGCATCTCTGATGTGGCCGTGACGCTCATGGGTCCCATCTACACTGGCTTTATGCTGTCGGCTATCGTGCTGCTGCGCGATGCCGTGCCCGGTTTTGCCGGCGCCCTGCTTTCAGTGGGCGTTTGCGCGTCCCTTTGGGTCTCCGATTCGTTTGCCTACATCGTGGGCAGCCGTATCGGCAAGCACAAGATGGTTCCCAAGATCTCCCCCAAAAAGAGCTGGGAGGGGTTTGCCGGCGGCATCTTGGGCTCGGTTTTGATTTGGCTCATCCTGTGGGCGACGCACTTCTACAAGCTCAGCCTGCCCTATGCGCTGCTGTGCGGCGTGGTCGTGTCCATTCTGGGCGTTATCGGCGACCTTATCGAGTCGCGCATCAAGCGCGGTGTGGGCGTCAAGGATTCCGGCAACCTTATCCCGGGCCACGGCGGAATGCTCGATCGTAGCGATTCGCTTATCTTCGGTTGCATCACCGCACAGCTGTTGCTGATGATTGGAGGCGTGCTGTAATGTCCTTCCAGACGACGTATGGCCCCGATGGACGCCTTCGCGTTGCCATCCTGGGTTGTACGGGCTCTATCGGCACCCAGGCGCTCGATGTGTGCCGCCAGCATGCCGATCGCCTGCAGGTGACGGCGCTGTCCGTTAATTCCAGCACCTCGGAGCTCGTTGCCGCTGCCCGCGAGTTCTCGGTTCCGGCGGTTGCCGTTGCCGATGTCGCTCATGGCGATGACGCCGTGCTGCAGGAGTTGCCCGAGGGCACACAGCTCGGCGTTGGCGCGCAGGCGGTTTGCGAGCTCGCGCGTCGCGACGATGTCGACTGCGTGCTCGTCGCTATTGTGGGCGCCGCCGGTCTCGAGGCGAGCCATGCGGCCTTGACCTCGAATAAGCGCCTTGCCCTTGCCAACAAGGAGTCCCTCGTCGTCGGTGGCGACTTGCTTATGCCGTTGGCGCAACCGGGCCAGCTTATTCCGGTCGACTCTGAGCATTCCGCCATCTACCAGTGCTATCTGGGGGAGAACCCGCGCGAGGCCCACTGCATTTGGCTCACCTGCTCGGGCGGTCCGTTCTTTGGCTGCACGCGCGACGAGCTCGATCGCGTGACGCGTGCCGATGCCCTCGCGCATCCCACGTGGGCCATGGGTGCCAAGATCACCATTGACTCCGCCACCCTCATGAACAAGGGCCTGGAGCGCATTGAGGCCATGCATCTGTTTAACTGCGACCTCGATTTCATTAACGTGGTCGTGCAGCGTCAGTCCAAGATTCACTCTATGGTCGAGTTCGCCGACGGCTCCGTGATGGCGCATCTCGGTGCATCCGACATGCGTATTCCCATCCAGTTCGCGTTCTCGTATCCCGAGCGTTGGGATACTCCGGCGCCTCGTATCGATTTCCGCGAGCTGGGGCAGCTCACGTTTGATGCTGCCGACATGGATACCTTCCGCTGTCTGGCACTGGCCGAGCGTGCCGGCAAGACGGGTGGCACCATGCCGTGCGTGCTCAATGCCGCCAACGAGGTCGCCGTCGATGCCTTCCTGCACGATGGCTGCAGCTTTACCGATATCGATCGCATTGTGGAATCCTGCATGGACGCCCACGATATGCAGGTGGTCGATTCGTTTGAGCAGCTTCGCGACATCGATGCGTGGGCGCGTGAAAAGGCTGCGCAGGTGCTCGCCGCAACCCGTTCCTAACCCATAAGGATTGCTTTTTCGTTTTATGGATACTGTTCTGAGCGTTCTCTCATCGGTCTTTTGGGGCCTGCTGATGCTTTCCGTCCTCGTGTTTTTGCACGAGGGCGGCCACTTTTTGGCGGCGCGCGCCTGCGGCGTCCGTGTGACCGAGTTCTTTTTGGGTCTGCCGTGCCGCTTTTACATCCATTACACGTCGCGTCGCATTGGAACCAAGTTTGGCGTGACCCCGCTGCCGCTGGGTGGCTACGCTGCCATCTGCGGTATGGATCCGACCGATGTTTCGTGCGCCGACCGCGTGCTCGCGGCTATCTATCGTCATGGTCGCGTGACCGTGGCCGACCTTGCTGTCGAGCTCGAGCTTTCCGAGGAGGATGTGCTCGAGGCATGCGCCCTTTTGCTGGGCTGGGGCTCCATCGCGCCCTGGTATGAGGAAGGGGAGAAGCCCTCGCCGAGCTACTATCCCACCAAATATCAGACGTTGCCGCGAGACAAGGCAGGCTATACCACCTTTGATGGTCGCCGTTTCGATCGCGAACATGCGACTGCCGAGGGCGATGTATGGGAACTGCCGTGCGGCGAGGCCGAGTTCCTTGCGCAAGAGCGCTCGCACACCTATCTTGGCCAAGGCTTTCTCAAGCGCGCCTTTATGCTGCTCGCGGGCATTATCGTCAATATCTTGACGGGTTTTTTGCTCCTTATGAGCATCTATTCCATTGCGGGTGTCACCGTGCCGGTGGATACCAATGTGATTGGCCAGGTTGACGAAGGCTCGATTGCCGCCTCGGCGGGAATCGAGGGCGGCGACGCGATTCTTTCGGTCGACGGAGTATCGTGCTCTACCTGGATGGACGTTTACGATGCCATCGGCAAGGCTGCCGGTAAGGACGATATCGCCATCGAGTACGAGCGTGACGGCAGGCAGCATTCGACCACGGTTGCGCTCAAAGAGGACGATCGCCTAGGTGTGTATGCCTCTACGCAGGTGGTCCGTTTAGACCCCATCACGTCGGCTCGCCTGTCGTTCTCCTATGTTGTGCAGACAGCGGAGGGCGTGATGCGCCTGCTCCAGCCGCAGCATACGATGGAGATTCTCGATCAGTCCTCTTCGATCGTGGGTATTAGCGTTATGTCCTCACAGGCTGCTGCTGCCGGCCCTGCCACGTTCCTTTCGTTTGCCGCCCTCATTTCATTCTCGCTTGGCTTTATGAACCTGCTGCCCATCCCGCCACTCGATGGCGGCAAGCTAGTCATCGAGATCATTCAGAAGATTGCGGGCCGCGAGCTTCCGCTCAAGGTCCAGACGATTGTGAGCTATGTGGGCATCGCGCTCTTTGCGCTGCTGTTTGTCTATATGCTTCGTTCCGACATCCTTCGATTTATTCTGTAGGGGAGTGTTTGGATTGTCTTTATCCCATCCTTTGCCTCGCGAGCTGACGCGCCCCGTGCATGTGGGCGGCGTGCAGATCGGTGGCGGCGCGCCGGTGGTGGTCCAATCTATGACCTGCACCGATACCGCTGATGCCCAGGCAACGCTTGCGCAAGTGTGCGCGTTGGCGCAGGCTGGCTGCGATATCGTGCGCGTGAGCGTGCCCTCCGAGGCCGCGCTTGAGGGCTTCCGCGCCATCTGTGCCGAGTCTCCGGTGCCGATTGTCGCCGATATCCACTTTAACCATAAGCTCGCCATTGGTGCCGTTGAGGCCGGTGCCGCCAAGCTGCGCATCAATCCCGGCAATATCGGCGATTGGGCCAAGGTTGACGCGGTGATCGATGCTGCGGGTGCCTCGGGCTGTGCGATTCGCATTGGCGTGAACGCGGGCTCGCTTGAGCAAGATATTGCCGAGCGCGACGACCTCACGCAGCCCGAAAAGCTCGTGATGTCGAGCGAGCGCTTCGTCAAGCACTTTGAGGATCGCGGCTTTACGAACATTGTGCTTTCGGCCAAGGCCCATAGCGTGCAAACGACGCTCGATACCTATCGAGCCCTGTCACGTGAGATTCCCCACGTTCCGCTTCACCTGGGCGTGACGGAGGCGGGGACCAAGCTTCAGGGCACCATCAAGAGCTCTGTAGGCTTGGGTATCTTGCTTTCCGAAGGCATCGGCGACACCATGCGTGTGTCGCTCACGGCCGATCCGGTTGAGGAGCCGCCGGTCGCCTGGGGAATTCTACAGTCGCTGGGCCTGCGTCGCCGTGGTCCCGAGATTGTCTCGTGCCCCACGTGCGCCCGCTGCCAGGTTAACCTCATTCCCATCGCCGAGGAGGTCACCGAGCGGCTTAAGAACTATTCCGCGCCGCTTTCGATCGCCGTGATGGGATGTGCGGTCAACGGCCCCGGAGAGGCATCTGACGCCGACCTGGGTGTTGCCTGCGGACGTGGTCAGGGCCTGCTCTTTTCGCATGGCCAGATCATTGGTAAAGTAGCTGAGGATCAAATTGTCGACGCGCTTATGGCCGAGGTCGACAAACTTATTGAGGAGAAATAAATGACCCGAGCAATGTATATGTCTAAGCTCTATGCGCCGACGCTCAAAGAGGATCCGGCGGATGCCGAGCTAGCGAGCCACCGTCTGCTGCTTCGCGCTGGCATGATCCGCAAGGAGGCCGCCGGCCTGTATTCCTATCTGCCGCTCGCTTGGCGCTCGATCCGCAAGATCGAGAACATCGTGCGCGACGAGATGGATGCCGCCGGTGCTCAGGAGCTAATGATGCCCATCATGGTCGATGCCGAGCTGTGGCGTGAGTCCGGCCGTATCGATGCCTATGGCAAGGAGCTTGTGCGCTTTGATGACCGCCACGGCCGCGAGTTTGTGCTCGGACCCACGCACGAGGAGACCGTGACTGCCCTGGTGCGCAATGAGTTGCGTTCCTACAAGCAGCTGCCAGTGAACCTCTATCACATCCAGGATAAGTTCCGCGACGAGTTCCGTCCCCGTTTTGGCCTGATGCGCGGTCGCGAGTTCATCATGAAGGACGCCTACAGCTTCTCTGCTACGCAGGAGAGCCTGCAGGAGGAGTACGACAAGATGAAGCAGGCCTATGCCAACATTTGCGAGCGCTGCTACATCAAGGCTCTGCCCGTTGTCGCCGACTCCGGCGAGATCGGTGGCGATACCTCCGTCGAGTACATGGCTTTGGCCGACGCTGGCGAGGCTTCGCTCGTCTACTGCGACGATTGCGGCTTCGCTGCCGACGATGAGGCCGCAAGCACCAAGGTCGTTGTGACCGAGGGTCCTGGCGACGGTACGCTTACCAAGGTCGAGACTCCGGGCATGGGCACCATCGAGGCCGTTGCAAAGTTCTTCGGCTTCCCCGAGAACGGCACGCGCAAGTCTCTGGCACTCCTCGACGCCGAGGGCAAGCCCGTCGTGGCCATTGTTCCGGGCGACCACGAGCTCAACGATTGCAAGGCCGAGCATGTCTTTGGCAAGGCCTATCGCATGATGACTGATGAGGAGCTCCAGACCTACGGTCTGCATAAGGGCTTTATCGGACCGGTTAACCTGCCCGAGGGCATTCGCCTGGTGTGCGACGAGAGCCTGCGCGAGTCCAAGCAGTGGGCCTGCGGTGCCAACGAGGTCGATTATCACTTTACCGGTGCCTGCCCCGAGCGCGACTTTACCGTCGACGAGTGGGCCGACCTGGTAACCGTCGTTGCCGGCGATCCCTGCCCGCACTGCGGCAAGCCGCTCTCTGCTGCTCGCGGCATCGAGGTCTCGCAGGTCTTCCAGCTGGGTACCAAGTATTCCGAGGCCATGGGCGCCACCTTTATGGACGAGGACGGCAAGGAGAAGCCGCTTATCATGGGTTGCTACGGCGTTGGTGTGTCCCGCTCGCTTGCTGCCGTCGTGGAGCAGCACAACGACGAACACGGCATCGTCTGGCCGGTCTCCGTTGCCCCGTACGAGGTCGCGGTGATTCCGCTCGATCCCAAGAAGGAGGAGTGCGCTAACGTTTGCGACCAAATCGTCGAGGGCCTGTGCGCCGAGGGTATCGAGGTTGTCGTCGATGACCGGGACGAGCGTCCTGGCTTTAAGTTTGCCGATAACGACCTCATGGGCTTCCCGTATCAGGTCGTGCTTGGCAAGCGTGGCCTCAAGAATGGTACTGTGGAGCTCAAGGACCGTGCCACGGGCGAGCGTGAGGACGTGGCGATCGACGAGGTCGTCGCCAAGATTGCCGAGCTTGTTAAGGCGGCCCGCCGTTAATCGACGTTTCTGCTATTAGATGTAATTGCGGGGCTGCTCCGTATCTCTCTTAGGATGAGATGCGGAGCAGTCTATTTTGTTGCGTGAATAAACTCGATGGGTAAAGGAAAACCCCACAGCCCATATGAGCTGCGGGGTTTTCTTGTGCCTCCGATGCGAAATAAATCGCTCAGATATTACTGATAATCGACGACGTCGATCCAGTTCTTCAGGAACTCATCGTTCACGTTGCGCTTACGAGCGAGCTCGGAAGCGGCGACGATGCTCGTCCACTGACGCACGACCTGCATGGGCATGTCGGCGCGGTCACAGTAGAGCTCCAGGTAGGCCTCAGCCTGATCCTTGCTGTTGAGGGCGAAGAGCAGGTAGGTGGTGGCAACGTCGGCAGCAGGGGAGCCCTGGGTGGCGTGTGCCCAGTCGCACACATAGAGCTGGCCGTCGTCGCCGACGATGACGTTGGAGGGGTTGAAGTCGCCGTGGCAGACCTTGAACTCCTTGGTCATGCCGTCCAGACGCTCCTGAAGGTTGTAGCGCGTGGTGGCATTGAGCTGATCAAGGCTGTCGATCATGCGGGCGAACTTGTCGCGCTGACGGTTGAGCAGCGGGGAGGTGTAGCCGTGGATCTCGATCTGGAGGTCGACGAACATCTCGAGATACTCACCAAAGCGCTGGGGCTCGGCAGTCATCTTCTCGGCAAGGGTGGTGCCCGGAACCTTCTCGGTCACGAGCGCCCAGCCGTTGGCGTTCTCGAGCTGGGAAACCTCGAGAGCCTTGGGGCTGCGGATGCCGCACTCATTGATGCGGGCAAGATTCAAAGCCTCGTTGAACACGTCGGAGACAGGCTTGGTCTCGTTAAAGACCTTGACAATCTTGTCGCCCAGGTCGTAAACGACCTTGTTGCCACGGCGGACGAGCTCGGTCTTGGAATCGGGTAGCAGCATGGTTGCATCCTTTCAACGATGCGATAGAAGCGACGGCGGGGGTGTGTGAAACACCCGTGCACCCCCGCCGTTAAAAACCGTGCTAAAACTAGCAGACGGCGTAGTCCTGAGGCTCGCGGCCGTAGTAGGCGTCCAGGTAGAGCTCCTTGATCTCGCTCATGAGCGGGTAGCGCGGGTTGGCGCCGGTGCACTGGTCGTTGAATGCCTGCTCGGTCATCTCGTCGAGGGTGTCGAGGAAGTACTGCTCGTCAACACCGTAGTCGGCGATGGTCTTCTTGACGCCGATGAAGTCCTTGAGCTCCTCGAGCTTCGTGATGAAGTTCTCGAAGACCTCCTTGTCGTCCTTGCCCTCGATGCCGCAGTACTTGGCCATCTCGGCGTAGTTGTGCAGCGCGTTGGGGTAAGGATACTGGGAGAAGGTACCCATCTTGACGGGAGCCTCGGCGGCGTTGTAGCGCATAACGCGGGTCAGGATGACGGCGTTGGCGAGGCCGTGGGGCAGGTGATGGAAGGCGCCGAGCTTGTGAGCCATGGAGTGGTTGAGGCCCAGGAAGGCGTTGGCGAAGGCCATACCGGCCATGCAGGAGGCGTTGTGCATCTCCTCGCGGGCATGCGGGTCCTTGGCGCCGTTCGTGAAGCTGGAGGGCAGGTTCTCGAAGACGAGCTTAGCAGCGCGCTCGGAGAGGCCCTTGGTGTAGTCGGAAGCCATGATGGAGACATAGGACTCGATGGCGTGGGTCATGACGTCGATGCCGGAGGCAGCGGTCAGGCCGCGCGGGGCGGTCATGCAGTTGTCGGCGTCGACGATAGCCATGTTGGGGAGCAGCGCGTAGTCGGCGAGCGGCCACTTGATGCCGGTCTCCTTGTCGGTGATGATGGCGAACGGCGTGCACTCGGAGCCGGTACCCGAAGAGGTCGGGACGGCGACGAAGTAGGCCTTCTTGCCCATCTCGGGGAAAGTGAAGATACGCTTGCGGATGTCCATGAAGTCCATGGCCATGTCCTCAAACTTGCACTCGGGGTGCTCGTACATCATCCACATGATCTTGCCGGCGTCCATAGCGGAGCCACCGCCGACGGCGATGATCACGTCAGGCTCAAAGAGAGCCATCTGCTTGGCGCCGCGACGTGCGCACTGCAGCGACGGATCGGGCTCGACGTCGTAGAAGCAGTCGTGGGCGATGCCCATCTCGTCGAGCTTGGCCTCGATGGCGCGGGTGTTGCCATTCTTGAAGAGGAACTGGTCGGTGACGATGAAGGCGCGCTTCTTGCCCATGACGGTACCGAGCTCGTCGAGGGCGACGGGCGTGGAACCCTTCTTGAAGTAGACCTTCTCGGGAGCGCGGAACCACAGCATGTTCTCACGGCGCTCGGCCACAGTCTTAACGTTGATCAAGTGCTTCACCCCAACGTTCTCGGAGACGGAGTTGCCGCCCCAGGAGCCGCAGCCCAGGGTCAGAGACGGCTTCATACCAAAGTTGTACAGGTCACCGATGCCGCCGTGCGAGGACGGGGTGTTGATGACGATACGGCAGGCCTTCATGACGTGCTCGAACAGGCTGATCTTCTCGGCCTGGGCGGGGTGCACGTACAGAGAGGCGGTGTGGCCCGGGCCACCGGCGAGCACCAGGTGCTCGGCCTTGTCGACTGCCTCCTGGAAGTCCTTGGCGTGGTACATGGCCAGGACCGGGGAGAGCTTCTCGTGGGAGAACTCCTCCTTGGCGGGGTCGGTGGAGGTGACCTCGGCGATCAGGATCTTGGTCTTGGCGGGAACCTCGATGCCTGCGAGCTCGGCGATCTTGGCGGCAGCCATGCCGGGGATGCGGTGGTCGAGAGCGCCGTTCTTGAACATGGCGGCACGCAGAGCCTCCATCTCGGCACCCTGCTTGACGAAGTAGCAGCCGCGCTTCTGGAACTCGGCCTTAACCTGGTCATAGATGGTGTCGATGACGGTCACGGACTGCTCGGAAGCGCAGATCATGCCGTTGTCGAAGGTCTTGGAGTGGATGATGGAGTTGACGGCGAGCAGCACGTCGGCGGTGTCGTCGATGACGACCGGGGTGTTACCGGCGCCAACGCCCAGGGCGGGCTTGCCCGAGGAGTAGGCGGCCTTGACCATGCCCGGGCCACCGGTGGCGAGGATGATGTCGACGTCGCGCATGACCATGTTGGTCAGCTCGATGGAGGGGACATCGACCCAGCCGATGATGCCCTCGGGGGCACCGGCCTTGACGGCGGCGTCAAGCACGAGCTTAGCGGCGGCGATGGTGCACTTGGCGGCAGCCGGGTGCGGGGAGATGATGATGGCGTTGCGGGTCTTCAGGCTGATCAGCGTCTTGAAGATCGCAGTGGAGGTGGGGTTGGTCGTCGGGATGACGGCGCCCACGATGCCGATGGGCTCGGCGATCTTGGTGATGCCGTAGGCCTCGTCGCGCTCCAGGACACCACAGGTCTTGGTGTTCTTGTAAGCGTTGTAGATGTACTCTGCGGCGTAGTGGTTCTTGATGACCTTGTCCTCAAGAACGCCGCGGCCGGTCTCCTCGATGGCCATCTTCGCCAACGGGATACGAGCCTTGTTGGCGGCCATGGCGGCCTCATAGAAGATCTTGTCGACCTGCTCCTGCGTGTACGTAGCAAAAAGCGCCTGGGCCTCTCGCATCTGAGCGAGCTTAGCCTCAAGCGCCTCTACGTTGTCCACAATTGCGGGAGTAGTGTTTTCCGGTGACTTTTTCACCATTTGTGTCTCCTTGCGATCGGAGATTTACCCTACGTCTTGCATGATAGCAATAAATAATTCGGTAAACGGTAAGATTCCCGTAAAAGGCATACTAAAACGTTTCAATCAAATGAACCGTTTCAACTTAATCCATCAGCCCAATGCATCGCCCCGCTCATTGGGGACAGACTTATATGAGTATTTCAATGGGAAAACGGGGAGAACGGGGCACCTGTTTGACAATCGCTATTCGCGGGTCGCGGTCGAGTCGGACACGCAGGCGGTCCAGTTGCTCGATTATATCCATCTCAATCCTGTGAAAGGCGCGCTCGACTCGCTCGATGCGTACCGCTGGTCAAGCTTCAAGGCATATCAGCTGGGCTATGATTCCTTTGACATCTGCAGACACTCATGTAAGTCTGTCCCTAATGAGTGCAAAAAGGCGCCCTCCGTGGGGGAGGACGCCTTTGGTAAGTTCTATATGAACGCGAGGTCTTTGACCCGGAGAGTCCGAGGTACTTGTTGGTAAGACCTTATTTTAGGAGCGCGCAACCTTGCCGGACTTGAGGCAGGTGGAGCAAACGTTCATCTTGCGACGGTGACCATCGACGACGACGTAAACGCGCTGGATGTTGGGGCGGAACTTACGGTTGGTGACGCGGTGAGAGTGGCTGATGGAGCGACCGGCAACGGGGTGCTTACCGCAAACTTCGCAAACTTTGGACATAACTGACCCTCCTTGGGCGACAAACGAACATGTCGCGTTAACAAACAAGCCTGAACTATAGCACAGAAGCAGCTCCCTGTGCGCAATCTACACAGAGATATTCCTCTTTTGGCGATAGTGCCCACGCTACGGCCCTGGACGTAGATCCGATTTGCGTGCAGCAGAGGGGATTATGCCAGCTCGTGCGTGTGTTTTCAAGCTCGTCCCACAAATATATATAGGTTTATGGAGCGCCTGCGCCCGTTTACGGATTGTTCTGTATTTATGCTCGCAATTAAGCTCGAGGTTGGCTACACTATCCCTTGACCATTAAAGGGGTACGAGATACCCACATGGAATTACATAGCTGCCAAAGAGCAGCCCTTCCTGTGGGTGTCTGGTCCGCTTTAAGCGGTCGGGCATCTATTTTTTTGACTGTGTCAGCAGTCAAGACATGTGAGGAAGGAGATCGATGGGCACGACTTCCCCCAAGGCGGTCATCATGGACGAGACCGCCGTCAATCGAGCGATGACCCGCATCGCGCACGAGATTCTCGAGCGCAACGAGGGCTGTGAAGACCTCGCTCTGGTCGGCATCGTCACGCGCGGCGACCTTCTGGCAAAGAAGCTCGCCGAGGAGATCAAGGAGATCGAGGGCGTCGACGTTCCGCTCGGCAGCCTGGACATCAGCTTCTACCGCGATGACTATGCGACCAATTTCGCTCCCGCGATCCACGCTACCAACATTCCCTTCAGCGTCGACGGCAAGCGCGTCGTGCTGGTGGACGACATCCTGTATACGGGCCGTACTATCCGCGCCGCTCTGGATGCCGTCATGGACCTGGGCCGTCCGAGCCGCATCGAGCTGGCAGTTCTCGTTGACCGCGGTCACCGTGAGCTCCCCATCTCGCCGGACTTTGTCGGCAAGAACGTTCCCTCGTCGCATGAGGAGAACGTGCACCTATATATGAAGGAAGTCGACGGCCACACCGCCGTCGAGATTAACGACGTCGCGCCGGGTTCCCACGTGGGCTCCGCGCCGCTGGGAGGTGAGTAGTACCGTGGCGTTCAACCATAAGCACCTGATCGACATTACCGAGTACTCCGAAGAGGACATCAAGCTCATCCTCGAGACCGCCAAGGCGTTCTCTGAGGTCAACGAGCGTGCGATCAAGAAGGTCCCCACGCTCAAGGGCAAGACCATCGTCAACATGTTCAACGAGCCCTCGACGCGCACCCGCAGCTCCTTCGAGCTCGCCGAGAAGCGCCTTTCGGCCGACAGCCTCAACTTTGGCGGCTCCTCGACCTCCACGGTCAAGGGCGAGAGCCTCGTCGACACCGTCGAGACCCTCAACGCCTACAAGATTGATTGCATCGTCGTTCGCGATAAGCACGCCGGTGCTCCCTACATCGTCACGCAGAACTCGCCCGCGAGCGTCATCTGCGCCGGCGACGGCAAGCACAACCACCCCACGCAGGCCCTGCTCGACCTGTACACCATCTGGGAGCACAAGGGTGACTTCCACGGTCTGAAGGTCGCCGTCGTCGGCGATATCGCGCACTCCCGCGTGTGCGGCTCGCTGATCCCCGCACTTAAGATCATGGGCTGCGAGACCTACGCCGTCGCCCCCGGCACGCTGCTGCCGCCGGCGCCCGAGGTCCTGGGCTGCGACCACGTGACGAGCGACCTCGATTCCGTCCTGCCCGAGCTGGACGTCGTCTACATGTTGCGCGTGCAGCAGGAGCGCCTCGAGGGCGCACCGTTCCCCACGATTCGCGAGTACCACAAGCTTTTCGGTCTGACCAAGGACCGCGAGAAGCTCATGAAGCCCGATGCGATTATCTGCCACCCGGGCCCCATCAACCGCGGCGTTGAGTTCGACTCCTATATGGCCGACCACCCGCAACGCTCCGTCATCCTGGAGCAGGTCTACGCCGGTATCTGCGTGCGTATGGCTATCCTGTATCTGCTGCTTGGAGGTGCCGATAATGGCCTTGCTTCTTAAGAATGCCCACGTCGTCGATCCGTCCGTCGAGCTTGACGGTGTCGTCGACGTCCTGATCGACGGTGACAAGATCGCCGAGGTCGGCGAGAACCTCGCCGCCGAGGGAGCCGAGGTCCGCGACCTTTCCGGCAAGTATCTCGTCCCCGGCCTGGTGGATATGCACGTGCATCTGCGCGAGCCTGGCTACGAGGTCAAAGAGGACATCGAGAGCGGCACCCGCGCTGCTGCCAAGGGCGGCTTCACCGGCGTGTGCGCCATGCCCAACACCGATCCCGTCACCGATAACGGCACCGTCGTGGAGTTCGTCAAGTCCCGCGCTGCCGAGGTCGGCCACTGCCGCGTCTATCCGTCGGGCGCCATGACCCGCGGTCTTAAGGGCGAGGCCATGTCCGAGATGGGCGATATGGTCGCCCACGGCGCCGTCGCCTTCACCGACGATGGTCGCGGCGTGCAGGGCGCGGGCATGCTCCGTCGCTGCATGGACTACGGCAAGATGTTCGGCAAGGTCTTTATGAGCCACTGCCAGGACGAGGATCTGGTCGGCCACGGCCAGATCAACGAGGGCGAGGTCTCGACCCGTCTGGCCCTCGAGGGTTGGCCGGCCGCCGGCGAGGAGCTTCAGATTGCCCGCGACATCGAGATTGCCAAGCTGACCGGTGCCAAGCTGCACATCCAGCACATCTCCACCGCTCATGGCCTGGAACTCGTGCGTGCCGGTAAGGCTGCCGGTGTCCAGGTGACCTGCGAGGCCACCCCGCACCACATGTTCCTGACCGAGAACGACCTGGACGAGACCTACAACACCTCGCTCAAGGTCAATCCGCCGCTGCGCACCGACGAGGATGCCGAGGCCATCCGTCAGGGTGTCATCGACGGTACCGTCGACGCTATCGTTACCGACCACGCTCCCCACACCCCGTGGGAGAAGGCCCGCGAGTTCGAGCTCGCGCCCTTTGGAATGATTGGCCTCGAGACTTCGCTGTCGCTCGTGCTCACTGAGCTGGTCAACACGGGCAAGATGAGCGTGAGCCGCATGGTCGAGCTTATGGCCATCAAGCCGCGTGAGATTCTGGGCCTCGATCAGGTTCAGGTCAAGGCGGGCTCTGTCGCCGACCTGACCGTGTTCGACCCCTCCGCAACCTGGACGGTTGGCGAGGACGGTTACGAGTCGCGCGCCGAGAACTCCGGTTTTGCCGGCCGCACGCTCACCGGTCGTGCCACCGATGCATTTGTCGGTGGCAAGCAGACGCTCGCCGACGGCTGCATCTGCTAGCATAGCCTTATCGCTTTTGTGCGGTGCCGCGCTTTCTGTTCGTTTAGACCATGCAACCGCATGGGGGATTGGAGCGTCTATGCCCACACCTTCCACTGCACGCATGCACGACTTCGAGGTCGTCTCGAACCGGGAGATCGCCGACGGCATCTTCTCGCTCGTAATCTCGGCCCCCAAGCTTGCAAGTGCGCTCAAGCCCGGTCAGTTTGTGAACATCGCCGTCCCCGGCGATGCGTCTTCTCTGCTTCGTGTGCCCTTGAGTTTCTACCGCGCCGACGCCGAGGCCGGCACCGTCGAGCTGTGGTACGCCGTCGTGGGCGACGATACCCGCCGTTTGTCCCAGATGGGCCCTGGCTCCACCTCTAACCTGTTGGGCCCCGGTGGCCGTGGCTGGATGGTACCCGAGGGCACCAGGAAGGCACTGCTCGTCGCCGGTGGCATCGGCGTTCCGCCTGTGCTGTGTCTTGCCGGCATGCTTGCCGAGCAGGGTGTTGATGTGGACGTGTGCCTGGGCTTTGGCACCGCTTCCAAAGTCGTGGGTGTCGATGAGTTCCGTGCGCTGGGCGCCACGGTTAACGTGTGCACCGACGACGGTTCGCTCGGCACGCACGGTTTTTGCACCGATCCGGCAGCCGAGCTGCTTGGAGAGGGCGGCTACGACTACGTCGCCAGCTGCGGCCCCGCCGTCATGATGAAGAAGGTCGCCGCCGCTGCCGCCGAGGCCGGTGTGTACTGCGAGGTGTCGCTCGAGCGCATGATGAGCTGTGGCTTTGGCGCCTGCAACACCTGCAATGTCGAGACGGTCGACGGTATGAAGGGTGCTTGTATGTGCGGCCCCGTGTTCGATGCTTCCAAGGTGGTGGTCTTCTAGTGGGTACCGTGAACATGGCCGTCGATTTCGGCGGCGTCAAGATGCAGAACCCCATTAACACCGCAGCCGGTACCTTTGGCTACGGTTGGCAGTTCCAGAACTTCTTTGATGTTTCCCAGCTGGGCGCCATCACCACCAAGGGTTGCGCTGCCGAGCCCTGGCCAGGCAATCCCGCGCCCCGCATGGCCGAGATTCCCGGCGGTATGATCAACTCCGTGGGCCTTCAGAACCCCGGCGTGGCCGCCTTTGCCCGCGAGTCCGGTCCGTGGCTCGAACAGCTGTCCAAGGACGGCTGCCAGGTCATCTGTCAGGTTGCCGGTCACTCCGTTGACGAGTTTGTCCGCGCACTCGAGATGTATGTCGAGCTGTGCCCCTGGGCTGCCGGCTACGAGATCAACGTGAGCTGCCCTAATATCGCCGCCGGCGGTGCCGCCATGGGCTCCACGCCCGAGGGCGCCTCTTCCGTTATGGCTGCCTGCCGCAAGGTGACCGATAAGCCGCTGTTCGTGAAGATGGCGCCGGTCAACGTCGCCGAGATCGCCAAGGCCCTCGAGGCTGCCGGCGCCGACGGCCTTTCGGTCATCAACTCCATCCAGGGCATGGCCATCGACGTCCATACCCGCAAGTCCCGCGTGGCCAAGCCCAAGGGCGGCCTTTCGGGCCCGCTGTGCCACCACATCGCCGTGCGCATGGTCTGGGAGGTTGCCCAGGCCGTCGATATCCCCATCAACGGTGTCGGCGGTGTCATGACTGGCGAGGATGCGGCTGAGTTTATCCTGGCCGGCGCCACCTGCGTGTCGGTCGGCATGGCCAACTTCGTCGATCCGTGCGCTTCGCTTAAGATCGCGCATGAGCTCGAGGCCTGGGCCGAGTCCCAGGGCGTAAAGGACATCAACGAACTGGTGGGTGCTTTCGAATGCTAGAGAATGATGCCCGCGACCGTGTTATCGTCGCCCTCGACTGCGACCGTGAGCGCGCGCTCGAGCTCGCCCACGAGCTTTCGGGCCATGCCGCCTGGCTCAAGGTCGGCATGACGCTCTATTACGCTGAGGGTCCCCAGATCGTCAAGACCTTTAAGGACCTTGGCTTTAAGGTCTTCCTCGACCTTAAGTTCCATGACATTCCGCATCAGGTGCGCGGCGCTGCCCGCTCGGCCTCGCTTGCCGGTGCCGACCTGCTTTCGGTCCACGGCCTGGGCTCGGGTGCTATGCTCGCTGCCTGCCGCGAGGGTGCCGAGGAGGCGCGTGAGGACCGCGCCAAGCTCGTCGCCATCACCGTGCTCACGAGCATGAATCAGGATGCCTTGAGCGAGATCGGCGTCGAGTCTCCCGTGGCCGAGGAGGCCGCCCGCTTGGCAAAGCTTGCTCAGGCCAATGGCATCGATGGCATCGTGTGCTCACCGATGGAGGCTCACGACATGCGTGAGCTGCTGGGTCCTGATGCCCTGATCGTGACTCCGGGTGTGCGTCCGGTGGGTGCCGCCCTTGGTGACCAGTCCCGCGTGGCGACGCCTTCCCAGGCTATCGAGCGTGGCGCAAGCCACATTGTGGTGGGCCGTCCCATCACCGGTGCCGACGATCCGGTTGCCGCCTTTGACGCCATCGTCGCCGAGCTGGTCGAAAACGTCGCGTAAAAGATTCCCCTAAGTCACCACTTTTGGGTCTCATTAGCACAAAATAGCCCCTGTGCCTGCGTAAACTTTCCCATCCTTTGTGTGGAATCGCAGGTCAGGGGCTTAACTTTGGGCGCAGTATATTGCACTTTTTGCGGGTATCGTCTAACCTATGGAGCCGCGATTAGGCATTTTGTACGTTCTACGTGCTAAAATGCCAATTATTGAATCAGATATAACCCAACTATTTGGAGGTACGAATGGCACTCCCTCAGCTTACCGACGAGCAGCGCAAGCAGGCTCTTGAGAAGGCTGCTGCCGCACGTCACGCCCGCGCTGAGCTTCGCGAGCAGATCAAGAAGGGCGAGAAGTCCCTCGAGTCCGTGCTCAACTCCGATGACCCCATCGCTTCCCGCATGAAGGTTTCCACCCTCATCGAGTCTCTCCCCGGTTATGGCAAGGCCAAGGCCGCCAAGATCATGGAGGAGCTCGGTATCTCCGCTACTCGTCGCGTCCAGGGCCTCGGCGTCCGTCAGCGCGAGCAGCTCCTCGAGCAGCTGACCAAATAAGTGAGCGCTCAGGATTCCAAGCTCTTTGTGATTTCTGGACCGTCAGGCGCGGGCAAGGGTACGCTCGTCACTCGTGTGCGCGAGCGCCGCTCGAACCTGGGCCTGACGGTTTCGGCTACCACGCGAGCACCACGCAAAGGTGAGGTCGACGGCGTCAACTACTTTTTTCTGACGCGCGAGGAGTTCGACCGCCGCGTGGCAAACGGTGAGTTTGTTGAGTGGGCAGAGGTCCACGGTAACTGCTACGGCACGTTGGTGAGCGAGGTCACATCCAAGCTCGCCTCGGGCTCGTCTCTGATTTTGGAGATCGATGTCCAGGGCGCCCTGCAGGTGAAGGAGCGTTTCCCCGAGGCCGTGCTGATCTTTATCAAGCCGCCTTCGCTTGAGGTGCTCCGCGAGCGTCTAGTCGGTCGCGGTACCGAGACGCCCGAGACGATTGAGCTGCGTATGGCAAACGCCGCCGATGAGCTTGCCCTTGCCGACCGCTACGACGACGTCGTGGTGAATGACGATCTCGACCGCGCGACCGATGAGCTCGTTCGCGTTCTCGATATGCATGAAAGGATCTGAGGTCCGTGTCCGTTGTAAAGCCTTGCATTGACGATCTTCTGGAGAAGACCGATCACAACCGCTTCCTGCTCGCTTCGCTTGCCTCCAAGCGCGCCTGCGACATCAATAGCATGCTGCGTGGCCAGCACAACCGCGTGCTTGCCGTCCAGGATGTCGATGACATCACCATCGGGCTTTCCGGTGCCGATACCATCTCGATGGCTATGGACGAGATTGTCGACGGTGACATCTCTTACGACGAGGCCCGTTACGAGAAGGCGCTCGGCCACAAGGTTGCTGAAGCCTAAATGGCGGCTCGCGTCTGCCTAGTCCACTATCACGAGGTTGGGCTGAAGGGCAAGAACCGCGCACATTTTGAGCATATCCTCATGGATAACATCAAGGCGGCCTTGGCCGCCTTTTCCGTGAATGCCGTGTCTCGAATTTCCGGTTATATCCTCGTGACCTTTAACGAACATCAGGCCGACGAGGCGGCGCGTGTCATTCGCACCGTTCCCGGCGTTGCCCGTGTGTCTTTGGCGTATCACACCAACCGCGACCCGCAGGAGTACTGCGCCGCCGCTGTGAAGGCGCTGCGCGAGTTTGGTTCCTTCGATTCGTTTAAGGTGCACGCCAAGCGCTCCAATACTGACTATGAGCTCACCTCGATCGATATCAATCGACAGGTTGGCGAGGTGCTGTGTGAGGCGTTTCCCGATAAAAAGGTCCAGATGCACGACCCCGACGCGATGGTGCACGTTCTGGTGGTTCAGGGTAGTGTCTACGTGTATGCGCGCTCCGAGCGCGGCGTTGGCGGCCTTCCGGTGGGTTCTGCCGGCAAGGTCGTGACGCTTCTGTCGTCGGGTATCGATTCTCCGGTGGCGACCTGGATGCTCGCGCGTCGCGGCGCGGTGTGCGTGCCGGTGCATTTCTCCGGTCGTCCGCAGACGCCCGACACGAGTGAATACCTGGTGCAGGACATCATCCGTGCGCTTGAGCCGGGTGTCCAGATCGGCCGCCTGTACGTGGTGCCGTTTGGCGACTGCCAGCGTGAGATTTCGGTCACCTGTCCCAGCAACCTGCGCGTGATCATGTATCGCCGCATTATGTATTCGGTTGCTGAGCGCATTGCACACATCGAGGGTGCCAGGGCCATCGTTACGGGCGAATCGCTTGGGCAGGTTGCCTCCCAAACGCTTGAGAACATCATGGCCGTCAACGAAGCCGTGAAGATTCCCGTGTTCCGTCCTCTCATCGGTTCGGACAAACAGGAGATCATCGCACGCGCCGAGGAGATCGGTACGTTCGATATCTCGACTGAGGCCGCTCCCGACTGCTGCACGCTGTTTATGCCACGCCGTCCCGAGACGCACGCTAAACTCGATGCCGTGCATGAGGCCTGGGAACTGTTTGATCACGAGGAGATGATTGAGCGTCTGCTCAAGCAGACCGAGTACATCGACTTCGAGAGCAACACGTACAAGGCCCCTAAGACCTTAAAACGCAAACATTCTGAGCTTGCTCCGCGTGAGATTTACCAAGATCACGAGTAAATATGTGCATAGACCGACGATGCGCCTGCATCGTCGGTCTTTTGCTATCTGGGCATTTTGCGGCTAAGTGTTCATTTGCTGACGTGTGCCTGAATAAATGGACATTATTTCGTAAGGTTTTGGTCAGCTTTTGGTTTGACCGCGAAAACCGGTGTGGACGTGCGGAAGCTGCGGCGTTCGTTTCCTGACACGATGGTGTTGGGAGGTTTTGCTATGGCGCAGCGCGAACAACACGAACGAGTCAAAAAGATGGACCGCTGGGCGGGCAAACTGCTCGGTCATAAGGCAGTGGTGATGGCGATACTGGTCGTCATTGCGATGGCGAGTGGGCTGGCAATGGCGAACTTTGGCGGCGGTGCCGGCGGTGTGTCGTTTGAGCGCACTGATGGTTCGGGCACGTTAGTGGAGCCGGGATCCGGCGATGCTTCGAGTGGAAAGACATCTGAAGGCTCTTCGCCTAAGGCGTCTGCCGCGGCAGAGGTCTATGTCGATGTTGATGGCGCCGTGGTGTCACCCGGTGTATATCGCCTCAAAGACGGGGCGCGGGTGGCTCAGGCGATTGATGCCGCCGGCGGGCTGGCGCCCGAAGCAGACGTTACGGGGCTTAATCGTGCATCCAAGGTCACTGATGGACAAAAAATTCACGTTCCAACGGTAGGGGAGCAGCAGGTGTCCATTGCGGAAGCCGGTGTTGATGGTGGGACTTCCGCATCATCAGGCGTCGGTGGCGCAACAGGCCTAGTAAACATTAATACGGCAAGCTCGGCAGAGCTGCAGACGCTCTCGGGAATCGGTCCCTCAATGGCACAGTCGATTATCGATGAGCGGACAAAGAACGGTGCTTTTGCTTCGGTTGACGATCTGATGCGCGTGTCGGGAATCGGCGAGAAGAAGCTTGCCAAAATCAAAGATTGCATCTGCGTATGAGTGCGACCGAGCGAGAGCACGTGATGCCTCCGCGGCCCCTGATTCCGTGGACGATGGCCATTTGTGCCGGCTTGTGTGCGAGCTGCGGATTGGTGCTTAACATGGCAGCCGATTTGCTGCTGGGAGAGCAGCCAGCGCCCGTCACATTGCTTATAGCCATTCCCATTGCGGCTGCGGTATTCGTTGTGCTGGCTCAATCTTGTGCGCGGCTTGCCCCTTTGAAGCGGTGGCTGTATGCCGCGTCCGTCGGTCTCATAGCGGGTGCGGTCGTTTCGGCGTGGTGGGCCGTGGGCGCGCTCGGTGCCTCGAAGGCACTCGACGGTCGAGCGGCAAGCGGCCTCGAGTTTGTCGTGCAGGGCGATCCATCCATAAACGACGACGTGTATTCCTATACCTGCGGGGCACGCTCGGACGGTAAGAACTTGGCAACGGTTCGCCTATCGTGTGATCGTGAGCTCAAGGTCGGGGCGCAAGTGCGTGTTATCGGTCGCGTTTCACGTTTTGAGAACGATGCGTATGGACGATCGCGCGTGCTTCGAGGCGAGGAGCGCAAGGTTAAAGCCGTTCGAGTCGTGTCGGTCGATGAGGGCTCTCCGGTGCCGCTGCTTCGGCTGAGAAATGGGCTGCTTGCGTCCATCGCGCCTGCGACCGACCCGGCGCGTGCGCTCATAGCCGGTGTCGTCTGCGGTCGTTCGGCCGAGCTGCGCGCCCAGCCGGCGGGCGACTGGTTTTCGGTGACGGGAACGGCGCATCTTATCGCAGTCTCGGGCAGCCATTTGGCTATCGTGGGGTTTGTAATCGAGGGCGTATTGCAAAAGACTCGGTGCTCACGTGGTCTTCAGCGGGCGATATTGGCGATAACGCTTGTGGGCTACGCTGCCTTTACGGGCGCGTCTCCCTCGGCCGTGCGCGCGTGCTGCATGGTGTTCGTGACGCTTGTCGTAAACGGCGCGGGGCGTCGTCGGCACGGCCTTTCGGCACTCTTCGTAACCATGTCCATCTTTGTGCTACTGCGGCCGACGGTGCTGTTCGAGATGGGCTTTCAGCTTTCATGCGCCAGCGTCTTAGCCATTCTGTGCTTTTGTCCCTATGCGACCTACGCGTTGGGTGAGCTAGGTGTGCCATCGGGCGTTGCCAGCGTGCTTTCCGTCACGCTGTGCTCGCAACTGGCGACACTTCCCATTGCAATTCCTGCCTTCGGTACATTCTCGCTCATTGCTCCGTTTGCAAATGCGGTCATCGGTCCGGTGGTGAGCGTTCTGCTCGCTGTGTCGATCGCGCTGGCTCCCTTTTCGCTCGTGGGACCGTTGCGGACTTGGGCGCTCGTTGTGCCCATGATTGCCGCCCGTTGCGCGCTGTTCTTCGAGCAGCTGTTTGCCGCCGTGCCGGGTGCATACGTGAGCGTGCCGCCCGATAGCATGTGGATTTACCTAGTGCCGTGTTTTCTGGCGGTTCTGCTGGTCTGGTGGCCGCGTCCCCGTGCACGTCCTATGGCGGTGGGGCTTGCATGCCTGGTGCTCTTGGCTGCGATTCCGTACGTCTACTGGGATCGATTCGCTCCGCCTTCGGTGACGGTGCTCGATGTGGGCCAGGCCGATGCGATTCTTATCCGCCAGGGCGGCGCAGTAGCACTCGTCGACTGCGGACTCGACGAGCGCGTGGTGGCGGCGTTGGTCCGCAATAACGTGTACCATATCGATGCCGTCTTTGTGACGCATTGGGATGAGGACCACTGGGGTGGTCTGCCTGCCGTGCTCGAACAGTTTTCGGTCGGAACGATTGCCGTGGCGGCGGATGCGCTGGAGGATGCTCCTGCCGAGGTATTGAACCGACCTGGCGTGGAGTATCGGCAGGTGCGCCGTGGGGATACGGTCGATATCGGCTCATTTTGCGCCCGCGTGATGTGGCCGTTCGAGTCCGTGGATGGCGAGGGAAATGAGGACTCGCTTGTCCTGCTGCTCTCTTATGTTCAGGAAGGCAAGGGCCTGCGCATACTTCTCACTGGTGATGCCGAGCTCGACCAAGAACGGGAATTCGTGCAGGAGGTGGGGGATATCGATGTCCTTAAACTTGGGCATCACGGCTCCAAGGTTTCAGTCGATGGTAAATTGCTGGACGTCCTGAAGCCCGAGCTTTCCCTCGCGAGCGCGGGCGAGGGGAATCGATACGGCCATCCGTCCGATGCTTGCATCGATGCCGTGAAGGAAGCGGGTGGTGTGTTCGCGTGTACCATCGAACACGGCGACATTACCGTCGCGCCGACTGCGAATGGCTTTGCGATGAGATGCCAGCGACCGTGATGACATCGTTGGCGCGCGGCTGGCCCCTGGGCTAAAATGGCACGGTACGAATTCGAGAGTCTGCGAGAGGGGAGCGCAATGCCCGAAACCGGTCTGCTGCCGGCATATCTGATCGTCGGTACCGATGGGGTCAAGCGCGACCACGCCGTCTCGCGTATGAAAGCGCGTCTGGAAAAGTCGGGTATGGTCGAGTTCAATCTCGACGAGCGCGACATGACCAAGGACCCCGATATCGAGTCCATTATCGGTTCGCTTAACACCTTTCCGATGGGCAGCGAGTTTCGCCTGGTAATCCTTGACGGCTGCTCCAAGCTTGCCAAGGCGGTTTCCGAGCCGCTTGTCGAGTATCTGGCGAGTCCCAGCCCCACAACGGTCTGCCTTATTATCGCCGATTCGCTCGCCAAGAACACGCGCCTGTATAAGGCGATCGCCAAGATTGACAAGAAGGCCGTCATCGATTGCTCGGGCACCAAGCGCTGGGAGCTCCCACGCCGCGTGCAGCAGATGGCGACGCAACACGGCAAGTCCATCTCGACGGCGGCCGCCGAGGAGCTCGTCTCGCGCTCGGGCGAGAACACCCGCATGCTCGATAACGACTTGGCCAAGCTTGCCCAGATGGTCGAGGCCCCCCAGATTGAGCTTGCCGATGTGGAACGCTTGATCGTCCGCACGGCCGAGGTTCAGCCCTGGGACTTTCTCAACGCCGTCTCGGCTCGCGATATGCGACGTTCGCTCGAGCTCTTTAAGCTTCTGCCCTCCAAGAGCTACGTGTGGACCTACACGCTGCTGTGCGGCCGCATCCGTGAGTTGATCGTCGCCAAGGCGCTTGACTCTCGTGGGCAGGGGCGTGAGCTCGCCGCGACGCTCAAGCTTCAGGCCTGGCAGGTCAAAAATCACCTGACCTGGGCACGCCGCTATTCGATGGCAGAGCTGGTCGCGGCGCTCGAGGGCGCGGTCGATGTGGAGCTCGCGCTTAAGGGTTCGGCCGATTCTGAGACTGCGCTTTTGCTATGGATTACGAACATCTTGAGAAAATCGTGATGATACCTGCCTATTTGACAAATTCGTTCTATCCCTTTGAGGGGGAGCGTGCTATAGTAGGCGCTTGCATGACCTCACCGTGTCTCAGAGGTGTCATACATTTTTTGCAAGGAACTCGAAAGGAACTCCAGAAGTGGCAAACATCAAGTCTCAGAAGAAGCGTATCCGCACCAATGAGGCAGCTCGCATGCGTAACAAGGCTGTCAAGTCCGAGCTCAAGACGCTGACCAAGCACGTCCAGTCCGCCGTCGCCGAGGGCGACGCCGAGAAGGCCCAGGCTGCCCTCAAGACCGTCACCAAGCGTCTCGACATGGCTGCCGCCAAGCATGTTATCCACAAGAACCAGGCTTCCAACCGCAAGTCCGGTCTTGCCAAGCTCGTGAACAGCATCAACGCCTAAGTTGTAAATTTCACACCACACAGATTACGCGCATAAATGGAGCCTGTTTTATGGAACAGGCTCCATTTTTTGTACCGCTCGGGTAAGATAGTCCGCATGAATACTTCAATTGACATTTCCCACATCCGCAACTTCTCGATCGTTGCGCACATTGACCATGGCAAGTCCACGATCAGCGACCGCATCCTCGAGCTCACCCATACCGTCGACGAGCGCGACATGGAGTCGCAGCTGCTCGACACCATGGATATCGAGCGCGAGCGCGGCATTACGATTAAGTCCAATGCCGTCCGCGTGTCCTATGACGCCGACGACGGCGAGACGTATCAGTTCAACCTGATCGATACGCCGGGCCACGTGGACTTCACCTACGAGGTCTCGCGTTCGCTGGCTGCTTGCGAGGGTGCGGTACTCGTCGTCGACGCTACGCAGGGCGTCGAAGCGCAGACCGTCTCCAACGCGACGCTCGCCATGAACGCCAACCTGGATATCGTGCCCGCGATCAACAAGATCGACCTGCCGTCGGCACACCCCGACGAGGTCAAGACCGAGATCGAGGATGACCTGGCGATTCCTGCCGACGATGCCGTATGTGTGTCGGGCAAGACCGGCGAGGGCATCCACGACCTACTGGAGTCCATTGTCTTTTTGATCTCTCCGCCCAAGGGCGATCCGAACGCACCGCTCAAGGCCCTTATCCTGGATTCGTATTTCGACGAATACCGCGGTGTCGTCGCCACGGTGCGCGTCTTTGACGGCTCCATCAAAAAGAGCGATACCCTGCGCATGATGCAGGCCAAGGGCGACTTTTTGGTCGATGGCGTGGGCGTCAAGCGTCCCGCCGAGACACCGGTCGACGCGCTGACCGTTGGCGAGGTGGGCTACGTGGTTACGGGCCTGAAGGACCCCGAGGCCGTACGCGTGGGCGACACCCTCACGTGGGCGTCCAACCCCTGCCCCGAACCGCTTCCGGGCTACCGCGAGGCCAAGCCCATGGTCTACACGGGCCTGTTCCCGATCGATAACAAGGATTACGAGAATCTGCGCGACGCGCTCGATAAGCTACATGTCAACGATCCGTCGTTGGTGTGGGAGCCCGAGACTTCGGTGGCGCTCGGCTTTGGCTTCCGCGTGGGCTTCTTGGGCCTGCTGCATATGGAGGTCGTCAAGGAGCGTCTGGAGCGCGAGTTCAATCTGGACCTTATCGCCACGAGCCCCTCGGTGGACTATCACGTCTACAAGACCGACGGCGAGATGATCGATGTCCGCAGCCCGCAGGACCTGCCCGAGGCCACGCGCATCGAGCGTATCGAGGAGCCCTACCTCAAGGCCAAGATCATCTGTCCGCCCGAGTATACGGGTGCCGTCATGCAGCTCGCCATCGAGCACCGCGGCGTTACCACCGACATGATCCACCTCACGAGCAAATCGGTCGAGATGCGCTTTGACATGCCGCTCGCCGAGCTCATCCTGGACTTCTTTGACCAGCTCAAGAGCCGCACCAAGGGCTATGCCTCGCTCGACTACGAGTTCAACGAATATCGCCCCTCCGAGCTTGTCAAGCTCGATATCCTGCTTTCGGGCGACGAGGTCGACGCGCTTTCGTTTGTCGTGCACAAGGACAAGGCCTATGGCCTGGCCCGCGGCCTGTGCGACAAGCTCAAGGAGATTATCCCGCGCCAGCTGTTTGAGGTGCCTATTCAGGGTGCCATCGGCAACAAGATCATCGCCCGCTCCACCGTCAAGGCGCGCCGCAAGGACGTTTTGGCCAAGTGCTATGGCGGCGATATCTCGCGTAAGCGCAAGCTACTCGAGAAGCAAAAAGAGGGCAAGAAGCGCATGAAGGCCATCGGCTCGGTCGAGGTCCCGCAGGAGGCCTTTATGGCGATCCTCAAGGTGGACGAGTAGGTCCATGGCGCTTTCTGAATACAGCACGCGGCTGCTGGGCGCCTATGCCGAGCAGCCGTTCCTCATGGCCCCCATGGCGGGCGTGACCGATCCCGCCTATCGCATCATGTGCCGCCGCCGTGGTGCCAATCTTGCCTATAGCGAGATGGTGAGCGTTGCGGGCCTTGCCTATGCCAGCAATAAGACGTGGCGCCTAGTACTGCCGGCCGACGAGGAGCAGCAGATCTGCGTGCAGCTCTTTGGGTCCAAGCCCGATCAGTTTGCGAGCGCTGTTGCTGCCGTCGAGGAGCGCGTGGGCGATCGTCTGTCGCTGATCGACATCAACATGGCCTGCCCGGCTCGCAAGGTCGTTACCAAGGGCGAGGGCTCGGCGCTGATGCGCACGCCCGATTTGGCTGAGAAAATCGTCGAGGCGGCGGTGGGTGCGGCGCACGTTCCCGTGACCGTAAAGATCCGCAAGGGCTTTTACGCTGAAGACCGCAATGCCGCGACGTTTGCCCAGATGCTCGAGGGGGCGGGGGCCGCGGCGGTAGCGGTGCACGGTCGCTGCGCCACGCAGCTCTACACGGGCCAGGCCGATTGGTCGGTCGTCGATGAGGTGGCCGATGCCGTCGAGATTCCCGTGATCGGTTCGGGCGATGTGTTCTCGGCTGAGGATGCGGCTGAGCGCCTGCGCAGCTCCGGCGCCAACGCCGTGTTTATCGCGCGCGGTATCTATGGCAATCCTTGGGTGTTCGGCGACGCCCGCGCCCTTGCGCTCGACGCCACGCCGGTGCCGTCTCGCTCCTCGGTCGAGCGTCTGGATGCCCTGCGCGAGCACCTGACGCTCACGCACGAGCTGTTGCCGCTCATGTCGCGCGCCCGCACGTACGCAAGCTGGTATCTCAAGGGCATGCCTCATGCCGCCGCTTGGCGCGCCCAGGTGGTTCGCTGCTCCACATACGAGGAGTTCATGGCATTGGTCGATGATATCGAGCGCGATGTGGTGGCCTGCGAGGCCGCGCTTGCCGCTGGCGAGTCGGTGCCCACTCATCCGCTGGAGGCCTAAGGGTGGCCGTTACCGCACTGTACGTTCACATTCCGTTTTGCGCCCAAAAGTGCCGGTACTGCGACTTTGACTCACGGAGCATGGCCCCGTGCGATCTGGGCGCTGCGCTCAATGCCTATTTTGAGCAGCTGTATGCGCGCCTCGATGCCTTTGGTAACGCCGGAGCACTTGCGGGCATCCGCACCGTCTATGTCGGTGGCGGCACGCCGTCGCTGGCAGGGGAGCGTCTGGTAGAACTGGCTCGGCGTATCTCCAGATGGTGCAAACCCGTTGAATTTACTTGCGAAGCCAATCCTGAGTCCCTGACCGCTGAGCTCGCCACCGCGCTTGCCGAGGCGGGTGTCACGCGCATCTCTCTGGGCGTGCAAACCCTCGACAATACCGAGCTGGCTGCTATTGGCCGCATTCACGATGCTAATCGGGCACTTGCGGCTATCGCGACGGTGAAGGATGTTGGGCTCGATGTGTCGTGCGACCTTATGTGCGGGCTTCCCGGACAGACTATGGCGAGCTGGCAGCATACGCTCGATGGCGTGCTTGAGGCGGCCCCGCACCATGTGTCGGTCTATCCGCTCACGCTCGAGGAGGGCACGCCGCTTTACCGCATGGTGTGCCGTGACGAGTCGCTTGAGCCCGATGAGGATTTCCAGGCCGCATGCATGGACGTTGCGCGCCAGCGGCTGAGTTCGGCCGGCTACCATCCGTATGAGGTGGCGAGCTACGCGCTCGATGGGCATGAATGTGCCCATAATATCGCCTACTGGACTGGTCGGGGCTACCTGGGCCTGGGTCGTTCTGCCGCGGGCATGCTCGACGACGAGGATTTCGACCGCTTGGCTGGACTGTTTCCCGGCGTGGCTCCCCGTGGTGACTTTCACCGCGTGCGTTTGGTACAACGCGACGATGCCGCGACGATGTTTGATGCCGAGTATCTGTCGCGGCGCGAGGCGGCGGCCGAGGACCTGATGCTCGCTTGTCGCATGACGCGCGGTGATGATTCCGACCTGTTGGTTCGCGCGTCTCGTGTCATCCCTGCCGATGAACTGGCAGCGGCTTGTGATCGCGCTCTTGAGCTTGGGCTTGCCACTTGGGTGCCCGAGCACGGTGATACCCATGCGGGGCCTATCGCCTCTGTCGATGTCATCGCTGGCCGCACCTGTGCCCGTCTGGCGCCGACCCATCTGGGCTGGCTCGATGGAAATGTTCTGTTCGAGCTGTTTTGGGATCTAGCTTAGGCCGCTCGGGTAGAATTACCGGAATATATACGCTGCTGTGAGCAGGAGGTTGCCGCGCATGGCGACGATGAACGAAAAAGATTACTACGAGATTCTGGGTGTCTCCAAGGACGCCACCTCGCGTGATATTCAAAAGGCCTTCCAGCAAAAGGCCCGTAAGCTCCATCCGGACGTCAATAAAGAGCCGGATGCCGAGGAAAAGTTTAAAGAGGTTTCCGAGGCCTACGCCGTGCTTTCGGATGAGCAAAAACGTGCGCGCTACGACGCCATGCGTTCTGGCAATCCCTTTGCCGGTGCTCCTACGGCTTCGCCCTATGGTGGCGGCTACGCCGGCAGCACGGGCTATGGCAATCCCTTTGAGGGCGGCTTTCCCTTTGGTGGCGCCTGGGGCCAGCAGCGTCGCGGCCAGGCTGCCTACAATCCCGAGAACGGCGCCAACGTGGTCGTCGATATCAAACTCGACGCCAAGGAGGCCAAGGGCGGTGCCCGCAAGACCGTCCGCTACACGCGCTTCGATACCTGTAGCAACTGCGGCGGCTCGGGCTCCGTTTCGTCTGAGCATGCCCATACCTGCCCGAGCTGCGGTGGCCGCGGCCACATCGACGTCGACCTGTCCTTCCTGTTTGGTGCGGGCACGTTCCAGTCGGTCTGCCCCGAGTGCGGCGGTTC
>CALJDJ010000023.1 GCA_938023705.1 uncultured Collinsella sp. | reverse complement strand
AAGGGCGGAGGCGGGGCATTCCCCGCCTCTTACACCACATCTCTGCGCGCTACCGGGTCGAGAGGAATGTCTCGATCTGTAACATCTAGGGTCGTTTTTGGCCTGTAGATGTTACAGATTGAGATTTTCCGCCGGGACGGTTTCGGTTTGTCTCGATCTGTAACAGTTGCTCGGCAAAATAGGGTCTTACTGTTACAGATCGAGACAAACCGGCAGCCGGCCCCGCCCCATCCACCTGCCGCTACCTGCTGTCTGCCGATTTCCGTTGCGCCACTGTGCTCCCATGCCATATCCTCTAGACAACTACGCGGCAACATCGCCGCCGCGCCTACAAGAGAGGAATGTCCATGACCGCACCTGCATCCAAGCTGCTCCAGCCCATTACGGTTGGCCCCCTTGAGCTCAAGAACCGCATTATGTTCCCGCCGCTGACCACCGGCTACGAGGAGCGCGACGGTTCCATCGGCGAGCGCAGCCTGGCTTTTTACGAGCGCCTGGCCCGTGGCGGCGTGAGCTACATCGTCATCGGTGACGTCGCTCCCGTTATGACCGCAAGCCCCACGCCCAAGTTAGCGACCGACGCCCAGATCCCCACGTTTAAGGCGCTGGCCGACGCCGTTCACAAGCACGGCGCCAAGGTCGCGCTGCAGCTGTTCCACCCCGAGTACGACGTGCCCGGCGTCGGCCGCATGGTCATGGGTTCCATGGCCGCTGCCAAGGCCGCGCAGGAGGCCAAGGCCGCCGGCGACGAGGAGGCCTTCGCCGCCAAGATGGCCGAGTCCAACGAGATCCGCAAGCAGGCATATGCCAAGCTGCACCACGACATGCAGCACTTTGTGAACGAGGCGAGCGTAGAGCAGCTCACCCAGATCAAGGAGGCCATCGCCGCCTCGGCCGCCCGCGCGCAGCAGGCCGGCATCGACGCCATCGAGGTCCACGGCGACCGTCTGGTGGGTTCGCTGTGCTCGGCCATCCTCAACCAGCGCACCGACGAGTACGGTGGCTCGTTCGAGAACCGCGTCCGCTACGCGCTGGAGGTCGTCGCCGCCATTAAGGAAGCCGCGCCGCAGCTGATGGTGGAGTACAAGCTCCCCGTGATCATGGAGAACCCCGACGGCACGCCGCGCGGCAAGGGCGGCCTGCAGCCCGACGAGGCCTGCGAGTTTGCCAAGCTGCTCGAGGGCGCGGGCATCGATATGATCCAGGTCGCACAGGCCAACCACACCGGCAACATGGGTGACACCATTCCGCCCATGGGTGCCATGCCCTACAACTGGACGCTGCCGGTGGCCGAGCGCGTTAAGGCCCTGGTCTCCGTGCCGGTGGCAACCGTCGGTCGCGTGGTCTCGGTCGAGGCCGGCGAGAAGATTCTGGAAGACGGCGCGGCTGACATCATCGCCTATGGCCGCTCACTCATGTGCGACCCCGACATTGCGCTGAAGGCCGCCACGGGTGAGCCCATCCGCGAGTGCCTCAACTGCAACAAGGGCTGCGTCGACGCGATTCAAAACCGCAAGTACATTTCGTGCGTGCTTAATGCCGAGAACGGCGACGAGGCGACCGTCGCCATCAAGCCGGGCGAGGGCGACAAGAAGATCGCCGTGGTGGGCGGCGGTATTGCCGGCCTGGAGGCCGCGCGCGTGGCGGCCAAGCGCGGCTACGACGTGACTGTCTACGAGGCGAGCGATCATCTGGGCGGCCAGATTGTGCTGGCGGCCGCGCCTCCGCGCAAGGACGAGATTATGCGCTCGGTCGAGTACTACGAGAAGATCCTGCCCGGCCTGGGCGTGAAGGCTGAGCTCAACCACGCCGCTACGGCCGAGGAACTCAACGCCGCCGACGCCGCGATTGTGGCCGTGGGTGCACACGACGTGGTCATCCCCGTTCCGGGTGCCGACTCGGAGAAGGTCGTCTCGAGCTGGGACGTGCTGGCCGGCAAGGTGGAGCTTACGGGCCGCGTCGCCGTTATCGGCGGCGGCCTGGTGGGCACCGAGACTGCCGAGTACCTGCTGCAGCACGGCTGCGAGGTGGCGATTGTCGAGATGCTCGACAAGATTGCCGCGGGCGAGTCCGAGACCATTCTGCCGCTGATCATGAGCGACTTCGCAGAGCACAACGTGGAGCAGCACGTTAAGACCCGCCTGACCGCCATTACCGACGAGGGCGTGGAGGCCATTCGCACCACCGAGGACGGCGCCGAGGAGCCGGTGAAGATCGCCTGCGATTACGTGGTGATGGCCGTAGGCTCCAAGGCCAACGCGTTTGACCTGGACGGCGTGACGGTGCCCGTGACCTGCGTGGGCGACTGCTCGGGCGAGCGCACCGCCGACATTGCGAGCGCCATTCGCACGGCATATCACGCGGCCAACGAGCTGTAGTTAACTTCGCGGCCAGGCGGGGCGGTAGCACGGATCCGCCCCGCCCGACTGCGTCCCTGCGCACATAGACCATCAACCGGGGTGGGGCCTGCAAGAACAGCGGGCCCCACCCCGGTTTTGGTGCAGGGGGCAGATTAGTTTGCACCAAGTCCTTGGCATATGGGCGTGGCTGCTGTTCGTAATCTTTAAGACATCATTAAGGCTTGCGTTGTGGAGCAAGCCGCAGGTCAATGCTATTCTTTTACCTTATCGTACGGTGTTGTATTCTGCCTGAATTCTCTACCTGCGAACAACGGATAAACGCGACCGAGCGGAAAGGATGGCACGCCCGCTAGCAGGGCAAACGCAAACGATGAGTGGCATGGACCGACATAGCGAGCTCCAGCAGCACAAGACGGCGGCCGAGTACCGCCAAGCTGCCGACGAGCATGTGCGGACCCTCAAGGATTTCTGGAAGGATTTCCTGGTGAGCGGTCTGTTTGTGCTGGCCGCCATCGTTGCCATCTTTGCATGCCTGGCCTGGTTTGCCGCGAATAACCGAGTGAGTGCCACGGGGAGTACGATCGGGGCGAAGGGCCCACGGTTTGTGCTCTCGGGAACGCAGGGCGGCACGGCAGGTAAGTACGACGCCCAGGACAACTACGCGTCGGACAGTACAAGCCTTGCCGTGAACAATCTTTTCAACCTCAATAACATGAGTGCCGATGGCAGTCTTTCTCCGGGGTCGGCGGGCCAGCTTCAGCTCAACGTCAAGCCGCTCTGCAACGACCTGCACGATATTACGGTGGAGATGACCTGGGAGATTTCTGTCCAGACGAGCGTTGCGGGCACGGACGGCACTGCTACGGACGCATCGAAAAATGAAGAGATCATCAACTCGCTTAAAAATCTGGTGCGCGGCCATATCTTGGTTTTCCAGGGCAAAGACACCTCTGGCTTTTACTCCAATCCGCTGGTTCCCACGACAACCACGGTGACCCAGGACGGAGCGAGCGTCACCGTCATCACACAGAGCTTTACCATTCCGGCGAAGAGCTTTCGTGCTGAGGGCTCAAACAATACGACCGAAACCGTCACCAAAACCCTCTACTGGATTTGGCCGGAGCAGTTCAAGAGCTATGTTCGCACGGGCAACGCCGGCTACGGTGGCAACCTTTTCGCTAACACAGGCGACGAGGGGGGATACACGACCCTCGTCGGCGACATCAACAATAACCACGCGTGCTATTTCCGCGCCGATAGCACGAGCGTGCCAGGTCAGGCGCCTAGCGCGGTTCCGCCTGTCGGAGCCGGCATGTCCTCTGCGGATGTGGAAACCTGCGCCAATTATTACAACAACGCCGACGAGATTATCGGCAAGAACGTCAAGTACATTCGCGTGCGCTTTACCGCCAAGGAGGCGGATAAATAAATGGACGAGCAGCTTAATGCCCGCGAGCAGGGCGATATCAAACACAACGAAGGAGCGGCAAACCCCGGCGGCAACGGGTTCGGCTCGCACGGCGAAGCGCGTCCGGCTGGCCGCATCGAGCGTATCAAGGCTTGGGTGAGCGGCCACCGTCGCGAATCCCTTGCCATCATGGGCTTGCTTACCGTGCTTCTCGTGTTGCTGGGATTGACGCTCGGATGGTTCGTCGATGCCAATCGCGGCTCCACCGTCGGCAAGATCAAGGAGCCGGCAGAGCTCAAAGTGCTGGGCCCCAACGCTACGGCAACAGAGCAGATCGACCTGAGCTACAACCCCGAATACGGCGATACCAAGACTGGCAACACGGTGACGCTCAAGCGCGCGTTTTGCGTGCAAACGGGCGGTGACGGTTTTGAGCTGCAACTCGCGAATACGACCAACATTACAGGTCTCACTATTGAGCTGTACAGAGCCGAGAACACGTCTGCGCTCCAGACGCCCGACGTGAGCGGTACCGCAGACGGCAAATCTTATAGCTGGAAAGCAACCGGAGAGAACCTGCTTACGAGCTTCGAATATATCAACAAGGAGAACGACGGTCTGGCAGCCGTGCCGGGCGAGGGCGCAAGCGACCCTACGTTCAAGGACTATCAAAACGTCCAGCGCAACGCGCGCCCGCTCTACCGATACAAGAAATTCGGCAAGAGCGAACTCAACGCTAAGACGCTCGACGGCTCGACTGACAATGACACGCTCAACTTTATCATCAAGCTTTCGTGGGACGAGAGCGCCAAAGAGACCGATGTGATCTACCTGATCGCGCGCAACACGAGCGGTAAGTAGGAGAGGGGGCGCACATGGAGAAGCGAGAGAAGCAGCAGGATGCCGAGCGCGAGCAGCTGGCAAAAAGCAAGAGCCTAGCCAAGAATAAGCTGGTTGTGGCAGCAATCGCACTTGCTTGCGCCGTGGCGCTCGTGACGGGTGGTTACTTTACCTATTCCGCCTACACCGCCAACGGATTTCTAAAGTCCGTCGCCGCAACGGGCACCGCGCAGAGCCTGTTTGCGAGCGACCTGCTCACGGGCTATATGAGTGCGCCTGGCAACGACGAGCTCGACCGCGCCCAGCGCTCCGTTACGGTATATCCCAACAACAAGCAGTGCAGCTTCACCTTTAGCATCTATAACTATTTGCTGAGCAACAGCAACTTCTGCAACGATAAAAACGTGACGTATACCTTGACGGTCGAGGGGTATGGGCTCGATGGTGCCACGTGGAGCTATGCGCCCCAACCCGCCGGAAACGTCAAGCTTCCGGAGAATCAGCCTACCAAGAACGATTACACCGTGACCTTTCCTGAGGACAAGTTGGGACATGCCTACTTTGTGATTAAGGCCATGGTTGTTTCGAAGGAGAGCCCCGGCACCGAGCTCACCTGTCTGGCGGCGAAAGTCGTGCCGTCAAAGAAGGCCGAGGTCAAAACCGCTGCGGTTGAGGGCGCGCTGGTTGATGAGGCTGGCAAGTTTGCTGATTACGCTGCGTACAACTACCGTGTGACGGTTACGGGCGCACCGGCAAACGTCACGCTCACGTGGGGGGAGAACGTGGAGATCGATCCGTTCTTCGAGACCAACCATGGCGCGACGGTGGATGCTGCAGCCCGCAAGGCTACGTTCACCATGGAGCCGGGTTCGATGGTCGTCAACTTTTACCGAGCGGACGGCAAAACGCCCGGTGGCTGGGGTGACCTGGGCATTAGCGTGAGCGGAACTACCCTGACGGGCACGACGGAGACTCAATAACTCTGGAAGCGGAGTTTTTAGGATAAGAGGTACGGAATCGATGAGAACGGCAAAGCGCATACTCGCAGAGTTCATGACGGTGGTCATGGTGCTCCAAGCATGCTCGCCCACGGTGGTTGCTGTGGCGGCAGGCTGGCAGAACATCTCGAACGAGATTGCTGCCGCATCTGCGAAGGCGTTGGATACTGCCGAGGGCGGCGAGACCAACGGCGATGTCACGATCGGGTCTGGGTCGAGTGATACCGGTGCCGACAGCGACAGTGCTGGGGATGACGCGGCGAAGGATGACGCTGCAGCAGGCGATACCACCGATAGCGCCATGGGTTCCGATTCCACGGGCGACCAGACGGAAGGCGACGATGCCGCTGACGATGCCGCCGCTGACGACGCCGAGCAAGATGCCGATGATGCGACTTCGGAGGACGCTGAGGCCCAGGCGGGTGCGACGATCACGGATTTGAAAAAGCTTGTCGAGCTGCTCAAGGCTAATGGTGCGGAAAACATCGTGCTCAAAGAAGATAACAGTGGAATCAAAAGCCTCAATGTCAAGTCGTCGGAGGCGTTCGCCGCCCTGTCTAACGCCGACGCTTCGCTTTACTATGATGCGCAGATCAAGGTTATCATCACGGGCGATGCGAAGCTCACCGAGTCGGCTAATAACGGCATGTCTTTCCAGGGCTTTGGCAGCGATGAGCATCCGTTTGAAGGCAGGATCTATAGGTCGCTGAATGGCGCTGATAGTCCCGTCGAGCTCACGACTGATCGGACGGTTTTTAATAGCCTCAAGCTGACCGACCAAAACAATATGGTCAAGATGAAGTGGGTGGGCGCGACTAGCTATAGCGCGCCGATGGTCGCTTCGAAGGTCAGCGGTGCGGAAAACAGCGAAGAGAGTAAGACGCTTAACGCGTCGGTTGACATCGCGGGTCCCGTTGATAAGAAGGATGATACGACTTCCGTCTTGACGGCACCCCTCCTGGGTGAGACGACGGGCTATCTTGCTGCGAAAGTTACCTATAGCTTCACCGGTTCCCACAAGATTCTCAAGGTGAATGCGACGGGCAACATTGGCTTGATTGGTAACACGGTCGAAAGCGGGGCCTTGACGGTTGAGTCCGTCACGTTCCCCAACGATCTGGCCTCAGGCGGAACCGTCGAAACGAGCTCTGACAACGCTGGGCTGCTCGTAGGCGAAGTCAAGGACGGTGCGACCCTGAGCGTCGGCACCCTGACCAATGTTCCCGCCGCCACCGTCCAGTCCACGAGCGGCTTTGCCGGTGGCGTTGTAGGCCTCGTTGGCTCGAGTGCAGGTGCCATGGTCAACGTCACGGAGGCTCTCGACCTACACGCGCTCACCGTCAAGGGCACCACCGCCAGCGGCGGTTTTATCGGCAAGGCAGCCAACCTCACGCTTACCGTGGGTACGGATAACAGCGGAAAAGACGCCTCGGGCAATGCCATCACCATCAAGCCTGCACGCGCGGTTGGGTCATCATCGGCCGGCACGTATGCAGGTGGCCTTATCGGCGACGCCTCGTTTGCCGGCAAGTTCACCATCAATGGCGACATCTTCGACTTTGGCGAGGGCGTGGATCTCAGCGTATCCAACACGAGCGTCGCTCCTTCTGCCGGCGGACTGTTCGGCGAGCTCGACATCTCGAACGGCGATGTGACCGTCAGCGGCGGATCGTATACAAGTACGTTGCAAAACGGAACGGACAACAACAATAGCGTGCGCGGCAACTACGGCGGCTTGGTGGGCAAGCTGTGGGGCAGGAAGGATGGCGAGGCACTGCGTGCGTTCACGGTGCAGGATGGCGCCGCGGTGTCGTTTGGCGTGGGCTCCAACGGCAAGCTCACCTATGCGGGCGGCCTGGTAGGCTACCTTGGCGAAGGCAACGGGAGTCCCAACGAGTCTGCCGTGGTCATTGATGACGCAACGGTGACATGTGCAACATCGGGCTACGCCAGCAATAGTGGCAAGTATGGCGGTGCCGTGGGCGTCGTGGACACAAAAAACGTTCTAGAAGTGCGCGGCCTAAAGGTCGAAACCGCCGGCAACGCCACCATCGGCGGCTCGAACGGCGGCTTTGCCGGAGTCGTCGGATCGTCGTGGCGCGGCATCGTTAAGTTCAGCGGTGTCACCGATCTGTCGGACGCCAGATTCGCGGAAAACGACCACACCGCGCAGCTAGTCTATGAGAACTTCAACTCACTCATTTTTGCCGCGGGTAGCGGAAGCGACGGCGGTGCCACCGCAGGCGATATCACAAAATGGCAATACAAGCGCCCCACCACTCAGGTCAAGATTGATGACATCTACAGCTATGGTCAGGTCATTCGCCTGGGCAGTGGGCTGAGCAATGATCTCATCACCATCAACGATTCGCACCAGTGTATCTTTAAATCGAACCTCGTAAAAACTGGTGGCGCCTTTGTGCTGGCAGGCGTCGACGATTTCGCAAAGCTGGCGATCACCTGGCAAACGAGCGGGTACTTCTCCGCCGTGGAGGACGTTGCGGATGACAATTTCGCTCAGATTCCTTCGACGAACATCACGCTCTCTGCAGACATCAACCTTTCCGGCACAGGTCTTACCGGCCTTACCAAAGACCGACAGCCCAAAGAGCAAGCCGGCGTTAACGAGAACAACCACAGCTTTACCGCCACGCTCAACGGCAACGGTCACACCATAAGTCTGGCGGTGGGCGAGCCTTACGGCATGCGCGGCAATAGCGAGGTCAGTGCCACCAGTGATGGCAACGGCAAAATCTATCGCCACGGCCGCCTGGGCTTGTTCGCAGCAATCAACGGCGCAACTGTCTCCGACGTCACAATCGCCGGCTCTATGAAGTTCGATAACGGCGCGGCCATTGATGCCGGATCGCTTGCGGGCACCATTGCGGGCGGTCTGACGCTGTCTGGCGCAACGTGCAAAACGAATATCGCGTGCGATGATACGTTCGCTAACGATGTGAACATTAACGATGTGAACATTGGTGGTATTGCGGGCAGCGTGTCGACAGCTTCCACGGTTACGTTTGGGGGCAGCAGCAAGGCTCAAGCGACCATCGCTGCAACTAAAACGCTTAACGGCAATATTCGCATTGGCGGCGCCATCGGCTATGTGGGCGATTATGCCTCGACATTCAATGTTACGGGTCTCGAAGCCGGCGGCAAAATCGAAACCGGCAATTGCGCCAGCGGCAAGATTGCCCAAGTTGGTGGCCTTATCGGCTGCATCGCACAGGGTAAACAAGAAAACGTGACAAACAAGACCAATGTGGCGACCGTCAACATCGCAGGGTTGGTGTTCGATTCGTTCGCCATGAGCGTCGGCAAAAACGGCGATAAGCTCAATGGCGCGGGCGGTCTCTTGGGTTATAGCTGGGGCAACGCGGTCGTAACTATCGGAGATAACAGCGTTAACAAGGATGTAAACTCCTATGCTCTGAGAACAACCAAGGCCTCAATAACTGCGGAGAATTCCAAGGAGCTCGGCGGTCTTGTATACGCCGCTAGTGGCCACTGGGTCATCAACGACTATGCCATCGACCTTTCGGGTGCAACCATTAACGCGAGCAACGCCGAGATGTTGGGCTTGCTCGTCGGCCGTGGCAGCAGGGTAGCCGACGGAATATACGGTTCCGAGCCGTATGCGGGATTATATCTAGAAGATAAGGCTTATTGGGGTACTGCCTATAGGGTCGAAGGCATTCATGTTGCGGAAGCTAAGTCCATAAAGAAGTTTGATGAATGGGTTGGCGACGGCAGGAAGCCAGGCAGCAAGCTAATCGATGCCGAATGGAACACTGTCGTTTCACTTCACACCAAAGACGACGTTAATAATGGCAAGCTCGACATGAGCGGAAATCCGGGAAGCGATAACAGCTATCACAATCGAACGGATTTCGGCAACTCACGCAAAACCAACGCTTGGACGAGGTATTACTACAATCTTGACAAGGCGTATACGGTAGTAGGCAGCAACTCAAAAAATAGTAGTGCGAGCAGCTGGATGGACCGCCCGGAGTACTTGTTGCTTTGGTGTGCATGCCTGTATGCCCCGCCTGCAATTCAGGGCTATATCATTCCGGGAAATCGTGAGATTTTCAAAGGAAACAATATTGGTACGAACGGTTCCGAGGGCGTGGCTATCAACCTAGAGGGATACAGCTTCTACCCCACCAACCCCACCAGTAATTCCACGGTAACGGTAAAAAACGCAACCATTACGTTCCATTATTCCGATATTAAAGCTGAGCAAGAAGGCAATAAAAAGAATAACGAAGCCACGCAGCACGAGAATATGCACTGCGCTCTCATCCGAACTCACACGGGCGATCTTAAGGTTGAGAATGTCACGCTTGCTGGTACCGTGGGCTCTGTTGTGAGCGATTGGGGAAGCTCGTCTGGCGCGCTTGTGTGTCGCTATATCTACGGACCCGTCAAAAAAACCAATGTGGCACAAATCACGATAAACGGTTTAGTGCTCGATGGTCTTGCGGTCGATGGTGTGACGAACGCCACCCAATACGCTCCACTGCTAATCAACCAGATGCAGACCCTTGTAAACCTTGATGCGAAGAATATCTCGGTAACCGATTCGTACAATAACGGTACGAAAAAAAAGATTGCAGCTACAAGCTTGTTTGGCGAGCTCGGCGTGGGAGATAAGGCCAATCAGGTCATAGCGAAGTTTGAGAAAATAAGCTTGCCCAGCCAAACGGACAATTCGATTTTTACCCACGCGAGCCTGCTGGAGAGCTTTGGCTACGCGACCGGCGGCACGGGCTCGGCGGACTATACCTTTACAGCAGATGCCGCTCAAAATGACAAGGTGACCTACGGATCCGAAATTGATAGGAAAGGCACGGAGTACTCCGGCAAGCAGCTTTGGTATTACGATGAAGCGACGTATGGCACCCCTAACGGCTTGGTGAAGGCTGGGGATAAGACGGCGAATGTCGATGCCCCGGTGTTCGGTGACTATCTTCCTTATGTTTATAAGGGGAAGGCCACCGAGAGCAATGTCCAGTACCACGAAATAAAAGTCAACCAGCGTATTCCAAAGCTGATAACGGGATGTGGTACATATGGCGATCCGTATACCGTTAAGGACGCGACGGAGATGAACGCCATCGCCAACTACATCAACAATAGCGTGGCATTGGATGGCTGGGAAGTCACCATTGCCGCTGACCAGAGTGCGCTTTGCACTCGCCGCAGCGACCAATCGACCAACAATGAGGTTACGTACGTCTATAAGCAGGCAAACGGTACTGATAAAAAATGGGAGAGGAAGATCGGCGATAAGACCGATCCCGAGCAGACGCTGAGCGACGAAACCGTGCGCCGCTATATACAGAGTGCGTATTACAGCATAGAGCCTGACAAAGATAGTAAGATTACCGTCGATGCGGCATCGTTTGGCGGGTTTGGCAACAAGGCCAATCCGTTCCGCGGTGTTATCGTTGGCGATCTGGGCGCCTCGACTGCAACAATTGAGATTGAAAACAACAAGGGCGAGCTTCGCGGCCTGGTTCCCTATAGCTATGGCAGCGTGGTACGCAACCTCAACATCAATTATGTGAACGAGTCGGCGGCGATTACTTATTCTGCCAAGGACGCCGACGGTGCCCCAACGGCGTTCTTTGGTGGCGTTATCGGCTGCATCCTTGGTGGCGATAACATTATCGATGGCGTGGTCGTAAATGGGGCGACGGCCGATAACCCCACAACTGGCTTTACGGTTACTGGTGGCGGAACTAAGTCACATCTTGTTCCCGTCGGCGGTTACGTTGGTGCCATTGCGGGCGGCGGTGTGATCTTCCGCAATATGTCAGGGACGTCTTGGCGCGCTGGAACCAGCGACAAGTCTCAGGGGCTTGGAACGGGCAACTTCCGGCAGTACGACAATCCCTACGTTGGCCGTGTGATTGATGGCTATGCCTTTAGCGAGGGCTGCAAAGTCGAAAACGGTAACGCTAGCTACAAGATCAACGAGCTCACAAACAAGGGAACCGCCTGCGTCACTACCACGGGCACCGACAACAAGTATATCGGCACTGATGCCGAGGCACCCGTGACCACGGTGGAAAACGCCCAGGGCCTTTTGGTGCTCTCGGCCATCATTAGCTCGGGTGCGGGTGCTGGAGCGGCACATACCGACTACGCTAATTATGGCGTGTTCCGCGGCTCCAAGGCGTACTGGGGCAGCGATAAGCAGGACCCGGCGATAAACGGCTACCTGTTTGGCAACAAGGAATATGGTAAGGTGCGAAATGCCAGCTACGACTGCGTGGGCAAGCCTGCGAGCGCTGCCGGCGATTTCGAAACCGCCAAAAACGATGACCAGAAGGCCCCGGGCAAACAGGGGTGGCACGGCCCGCTCGACCATGATGACGATGTAAATTCGCCCTACCTGGTGGCGTCCTACGCTGCCGACTACCAAACGGGCTACGTGTGCGCGTCGAAATCTATCGGCATGAGCCTGGAGTTCAAGGAAAATGCCACCTACGATATGACCGGCTACGGCACGGGATACGTGGGCCTTAGCGGCCGTTACTATTCCAATGCTTGCAGCTCGAACGAGGCGTCCACCGATCGCGACCGCATCACGCCGCACGTGGCAACGATCGACGGCAACGGGGCCATCATCACGGTAGGCGCCAAAGATGCCACTTACGGCGTCGTCGAATATGCCGATGACGACTATAAGGTCTCGGGCGTGGGCGGCCTATTCAGCACCGTGATGTTCACCTCAACCAATGTGGGGCAGAGCGTCACCGCGAATGACGGCGCTCAGGTCAAAGACCTTACCTTTAGTAACTGCAACGTATCGCTCACGTACAAAGACGCCAACGGTAGCATTGCCTCGGGACCGGCATCGAACGACCTCATCGGCACCGGCCTATTGGCGGGCGCAACGGCCAACTACGACGGCAACACGCGTGGCGTCTACCGCAACGTACAGATGAAGAACTGCACCGTGTTGGGCGCAAAGAGCGTAGGAGGGCTTCTTGGCAGCTCGGGCCGTACCAGCCGAAGGACGGATAACGACGTGACCTATATGGTCAATTTCGGCTCCGGCACGCAGGCGCCCGCGAATCTCTATGACTGCTCATACACTGGCCTTAGCGTCACGGGCGAGAAGTACGTTGGCGGCTATGTGGGTGCGATCGCCTCGCCGTGCAGCGTGTGGACAACCGCGGCCACGGGGGTATACGAGAAGACTATTGGCAAAAACTCGACCATAACCGCCACGGGAACAACACCCTACGTGGGCGGCGTGTTCGGTTATACCTCCAGTAACGTATCGGTGAACACCAAAATTGGCATCACGGAAGCCGTCGCATCGAGCACGGCAGTCATCTCTGGGGTAAATGTACTCGCCACCGGGTCGAACACCGATAAGTACATGGGCGCCGGCGGTGTGGTCGGAAGCGCCTATAGAGGCGTTATTTCTATAAGCAACGTGCGCATTGATGCCGGAGGCGATGCCAAGAGCGCCATCATCGGCGATGCCACCGGAACGAACAATAGCATCCGTAATGCGGGCGGCTTGATTGGCGAGGTCACGAGCAGTGGCAGCCCCAACACGTACTGGTTTGAGGACTGTAGCGTCGAGAATATCAACATTGCCGGCACCGACCAATGCTCGGGCGGACTTATCGGCTACTACTTCAGCAATGTGAACATAGCCTGCAACAATATCGCGATTGAGTGCGCCACGATCAAGGGCAGGTGGAGCGGCGGTCTACTTGGCGCGATTAACAGCGGTGCCGACGTCATCAACGTCACCAACACAAAGGTATCTAACACAACGTTTGGCGGAACCTCCAACGGCGGCATTGCGGGCGACGGACGCGGCCAGTTCCATCTGGTAAACGTGCTCATGGACAGCAATACCTACAAATTGGGCTCTAAGCAGGGCGTGCTCTTAGGCGAGGTTGACACAAACGGCTATAGCCTCTCCGCAGCGGGCGTGAACGTAAAGCTCGGCAACGGCAAGACCACGCGTGATCTGCCGCCGATGGTTTACACGACCAATACGGCCGCCGTAAACAGGAAGACCTACATCGCGTTCGGCGACTATAAGGACACGCTGCGCGCGCCCGACGAGGGCACCACGCTCTACGGTGCGGACGATACCGCTACCACGGCGGCAAGCCCGTACGTGACCACGAGCCCCGTAAGCACGCTGGCGGTGCGTGCCTCCGACAACGACACCACCGATCGCTACCTGTTTGGCGACGGCGCCACCATCGACACCGCGGCGACCGTCCAGAGCGAGGCAGGCACCGGTGTTGCCGATCGCTACACCTACACGAATATCGGCGGCATTAATGACAACGGCGCCTATCAAAATAAGTCGAGCTACGATGCCTCATCCGTGGCCAGTAAGTTCAATTCGAATAATGATACAAGCAGCAACCAAGCCACAACGGATTTCTCCGTTTTGGTGATCTCTGGCAACGACAACACGACGGTCAAGAGCTATCTAAACATCGTCACGAACGGCGGCTTCTCCGATGCCTGCAGATTGAATAACGAGAATGGCACCAATCCGCACGTGACGGCCAAAGCAGAGGTTTTCCAACTCAAGGACGGTGTGTTCGTTAAGGACGATGACGCGTCGAACAATCCCACGCTTCGCGTGGTGAACAACGGCAAGAACAACATGTCGTTTAGCCCAAGCTCCGATTGGGATAACGGCAAGGGTCGCTTTACGCTCCTGACCGTCACCTTTACCGAGGCGGGTCAGAGCTACAACGTTCAGGTGCCGATCATCGTTAAGCGCAAGCTCGAGATCGATTTCACTGCAACGTATGATTACGGCACTAAGTTTAAAGAAAGCGACTACGCTAACCTTGGAAAAGATGCACACGTGCTTACGAGCTTTGGCGAGCCGATGACGGGTCTGCTTACCTGGACATACAATTCTGCCAATGGGAAGGAAGTCGACTTTGGCTGGGACAGCTATATGGCTGCTGGCGGCTCGATGAAGGGGCTCGGTAAGAGCATCCTCTTCAATGGTGCCGACGGAAGGTTGCCCCAGGGCAGCCAGCTTGCGCTCATCGATGCGAACGTTGACGGCCGGGCCGGTGGCAGAGAGTATCACTATACGGTGGGCGAAGGCGGAGCAACGAGCGTTTCCCTGAGCGGAAACGACGGCTTTAAGGATTCTGCGGGCAATCCATATCAGGAGCGATGGCTGAGCGAGATTTTGGATGTGTCGGCCACACAGGATGGCGCCGGCACATGGACCGTGTGTGATAACGAGGCAGAGGCGACCGCTAAAGCGAAACTCGATGGCAAGTGGACGCTGTTTAAGGTTGCGGGTGCTGACGTTCCCAGCAACAGTCGCTATACGCTAGAGGTGCCTAAGGATAACGGCAAGGAGCAGCGTGCGTCGGAGAGCGTCTACCTAGTTGTCAACGTGTCCAAGTCGGGCGACGGCGTGACGCAAGCTAATATCAACGGTTTTACGGCTTCGTCTATTGACTCGAATTCTTCGGGTGCCCGCATATCTTGGAATCTGCATCATGTTTTACGCACCGATGGCAGCGACGATATTCAAAACAGTACGGCATCGACATACAGTATCTTGTCCAATTATGAGCAGAATGTAGTCGACAAAAAAGATGGGGCGTGCATTCCGGTTTCGAAGTCGGAGGACGGTGCCGCCTACGTTCTTTCTCTCGATGTCATGGATACGGTTACGTTTAGCCCGAGCCAATACTATACAGAGAGCGACCATCTGTTCTATCAGCTCGATACATCGCTGTGTCGCTATTGCGCCAACAACAACCTAATGGGAGTAAGCAGTTTCCCGAGCGGAACTTCGGCGATTGCGAAGTTCTATGTTGCCATCGGCAATCAGAACTACAGGTGGAATGGCAGCGATTGGGAGCCGTATGACGCTTCGACGCCTGCGTTTACACAGATTGTGACGGATACGGGTGATGACTCACTGAGGCTCACGCTCGACCATGACCTTGCCGGAATCCGCAAGCGTGCAGCGGGCGGATCCTTTACCGTGCGTACGGTAGTGGAAGAGATTCGCCTTACGCCGGACGGCTGCAACAAGGTTATCTCCCTGTCCAAGCAGTCTGGCGAGGACGCCTGTACCAAGATGTCCTATACCGCCAAGCTTTCGACGCGCGATTCTGGTCTTGCCACCTCGAGCCTGGCGATGACGAAGCGCGGCAACGTTGGATACTATCGCATGGACACGGGTGATACGACCATTACGCTATCGGCGCCTGAGAAGTCGCAGCTTGGCATTAACGTGGACGACCTGCGTCCGATCGCGAATGGCACGATTGGTCTGGGTGCCACGTATGAACTGGGTGGACTCAGCAACGCCGCCGAGGCAATTGCGAACGCAGACTCTGTTGTGTACACGCTCGCGCTTCAGCGCCGCGGAACCGACGGCACGTATGAGAGCGTAACGGATGATATCTCCAACTACGTAACAGTGACGGAGAGTAAGCTTGCCGCGGTCGCTCCCTCCGGTAGCACGATCACCTTCACTGACTCGAAGGAGAACGGCAAGTTCCGAACACAGAACGGCGACACCACGTTTAACCTGCCCTTTACCGTTAAGGTCAACACGCAGGCTGAACAGCGTGATCAGTTCTACGCGAACTATCGTCTGGTGATGACGGCGAGCCTAGTCACGGGCAGCACGGCGAGTGCAACGCCTCAATCGCCCGACTATGTGACCTACACGCTCACGAGGGTGAACCTCAACGGCATCGATCACTAGTTCCGAAGCCAACTAGCTTCGCAAAGGGGGCGGCAACCACCCGGTTGCCGCCCCCTTTCTAGTTCAAGACTTTAGTCTGCTGGCCGCGCAGCGGC
>CALJDJ010000022.1 GCA_938023705.1 uncultured Collinsella sp. | reverse complement strand
CAAGGCGTGCCATCTCCCGGCCCATCTCCTCGCGGCTGTCGGAGACGGTGCGGGCTTTTGCCAGCGCTTCCGTTTCCTTCTGCTGGCAGGCAAGCCGCTTTTCGGTAGCTTCGCGGATGGCCTGCTCCTTTTGGGTAATGGCAGTCTGGCTGTCGGTCTTGGCCTTGCGGATGGCTGCGATCTCGGTGCGGCAGGCTTCGCTGCGGGCAGCAAGGGCGGCAAGGCTTTCTTCCAATGCAGTGCGGCGGGCAGCGGCGTCCTTGGCACGCTGTTCCAGCGCGGCGATCTGGCTGTAAGCCAGTTCCGCGTCCTTGCGGCGGGTCACCTGTTCCAGCCGCTTGGCGCTGAGCGCCTGTGCCAGCTGGTTCTGCTGGGTCAGAAAACTGTCGCTGCCCTGTGCGATGCGGCTCAGCTCGGCAGTCAGCTGCTCGATCTGCGCCGTCAGCTCTGCCTGCTGCAAGGCTGCGGCATCGGCCTTGGTGCGGCTGTCGTTCAAGGCAGCCTGCAAGGCGTCCATCTGCTGCTGCGCATTCTGCACGGCAGTTTCCAGCTGGGCGGCGGCGGCTTCCAGCCGCTTCTGCTCTGCTTCTGCACGCACGCGGTCGTTGGCAGCGGTGATCTGCTCGCTGGCGGTGGCGGTCAGCTCTGCCTGCAAAGCGTCCACCTGCTCCTTGCACTGGTCGGTCTTTTCCTGTGCGGCAAGGCAGTCCTTTTGCAGCTTGGCAGCTTTCAGGCGCAGCTCCTCCATCTCCTGCTTGCGGGTGAACAGACCGGCGCTGCGCTGCACACTGCCGCCGGTAAAGCTGCCGCCTGCATTGATCACCTGTCCGTCCATGGTGACCACCTTGTTATGGTAGCCGTTGTCCCGTGCCACACGGGAGGCTTCGTTGATATCCTCCACCACGATGATGCGCCCCAGCAGGTTCGAGACGATATTCTCGTACCGGGGGTCGGCCTGTACCAGCGCAGAGGCCAGCCGTGCCGTGCCGGACAGCCGTCCCCGGAACGCGCCGGGCTGCACGGTATCCAGCGGCAGAAAGGTGGCGCGGCCTGCATGGTCGTTGCGCAGCAGGGCGATAGCGGCTTTCGCGGCGGATTCGTTTTCCACCACGATGTTCTGCAATGCGCCGCCCAGTGCGGTCTCGATGGCAACCTCGCACCCGGACTCCACTTTCAGGATGGTGGACACCGGCCCCAGAACGCCCCGCAGACGGCGTGCCCCGGCGGCGCGCATGACCGCGCGCACCGAATTCTGGTAGCCGTCCATGTTCTTTTCCAGCTCCCGCAGCACCGAAAGGCGCTGCCGGGCAGCATCCAGTTCCCTGCCCAGCCGCTGCTCGGCGGCATCGGCTTCGTCCAGCGCGGCCTTGCGGCTGCGCAGCTTGAGCTCCAGACCGGAGCGGATGTTGCCCAGCTGCTTTTCGTTTTCTTCCAGCGTCTGGCGGTACTTTACGGTATCGGCCAGATCCTGTTTGGTCTCTTCCAGCTGTGCGGCGGCGTCCCGGGCGCTCTGTTCCAGCGCGGGCAGGCGCTGCCGGGCGGTATCTCCGGCTGCTTCGGCGGCAGCCTGTGCCACCTGCGCTTCGGTGCGCTTTGCGGTGCGGTCGGCAAGCTCTGCCCGCAGGCTGTCCTTGCGGGCACCGCTGGCGGTGCTGGCGTGGCTGGTGGTGCTGGTACCGGTCAAGATCCTGCTCAATACGCTGGCCTTGCGGGCGACGCGCCTGTCCGCCCTCGATGCCTGGCGCACGGGCATAGCGTTGGGGCACGGCGGCGAGTTCGCCCTGCTGTTGTTGGGCACGGTCTTGCAGCAGCATCTGATCCCCGCGACCGTCGTCCAACCCATGCTGGTCGCGCTGGTGCTCAGCATGGCCCTGGCACCGCTACTGATCCGCCATCACGATGTACTTGCCCGGTTCTTGAGCCGCACCGGCGGCGTCATTCAGCCACCCCAGGCTGAAGAAGTCGAGATCGCCGCGCAGACGACGCGATATCGAGACCATGTCATCATTTGCGGCGCGGGCGAGCTTGGCCTGACAGTCAGCGAGATTCTTCGCCACGCCGGCGTGGCGCATCTGCTGCTGGAGGCGGACGCGCAGAAGGTCGAGGCCGCGCGTGCCGCCGGCGCGCCGGTGTTCCATGCCGATGCCAGTCGGCCCGATACCTTGCTGGCTGCCGGCTTGACGCATGCGCACTTGGTGGTGCTGACGTTCGCCCATGCCCAGCAAGCGTTGCGCATCGCCCAGGCGATTGCCGAGCACCGTCCGGCGCTGACCTTGTGGGTGTCATGCAGAAGTACGACCGCGGCCGATGCATTTCGCGCCATGCCCAACGTGCGCGTGTATCAGCAATCCTTTGCCGCAGCTATTGGGCTGGCGGAACAGGTGATGTCGACGCTTGGCATGTCGACCGAGCTGATTGAAGGACACATCAGCGCAATGCGCCGCCGTCTCGACAGCAACCGTTTTCCAGGGAGTTCATCGTCATGAAATCAACACGCCTTAACCCATTTCAGGTCTTACGTGACCAATTGGCCATCATGAGTTTTTACGAGCGCTTCGAGCAGGTTGTCGCGCTCGTGCTGTCGGCGGTGATCGCCGTCATCATCGTGGTGTCGCTGTTCCAGCTCATCTCCATCGTCTTCACGCTGCTGGTTCTCGATGCCTTCAATCCCCTGGACCACGAGGTATTCCAGAGCGTGTTCGGCATGATCATGACGCTCTTGATCGCGATGGAGTTCAAGCATTCCATCGTGCGCGTGGCGCTGCGTCGGGACAGCATCATCCAGGTCAAGACGGTGGTCCTGATCGCGCTGATCGCACTCTCCCGCAAGTTCGTGATCCTCGACTCCAACGCGAGCCCCGCAAAGATAGCCGCGCTGGCTAGCGCCACGCTGGCTCTGGGTGCGACCTACTGGCTGCTGCGCAAGCGCGGCGACCGCGCCGCCGAGACCTCTGAGCATGACCCGTCATCATCCCAGTGATCCGCGCACGGCGCTCTTGCAACACCGCTGGCTCAACCGCCTGCAGACCGGGCTGTTGGTCCTGACCATGGTCGGGATCGCAGCCGCAGCAGGGAGACTGCCGTTTGGGGAAGGCTGCCTGTGGCTCGCGCTGTTTGCCATTGCAGGTGCGTTGCTGCTGGAACCGGTAGCCGCGTCGGCGCTGAGCTTGCGCCTGTACCGCGTACGGGCCTTGCACCCGCAAGAAGCCCACGAGATGTGGGCCCTGTTGCGCGAGCTGCCCGCCCGTGCCGGTTTGCCCGCCACGCCGGTGCCGCACTATGTGCCCAGTGCCGTCGTCAACGCCTTCGCCACCGGGATCGAAGCAGGAGGCATCGATCGCCCTCACCGATGGCCTGCTGCGCAGCCTGAGCCCACGCGAGCTGGCGGGTGTGCTCGTGCACGAGGTCGCGCACATCGCTAATGAGGATCTGCGTGTCATGGGGCTGGCGGATTCCAACAGTCGCCTCACGAGCCTACTGGCCCTTATGGGACAGATCGCGATCCTGCTCAGCCTGCCCGCGCAGCTGGTTGGCGCGGCGGAGGTCTATTGGCCTGGTCTATTGTTATTGGCCGCATCGCCCCAGCTGGCCCTGCTCGCACAGCTCGGCTTGTCTCGCGTGCGTGAGTTCGACGCTGACCGCCTTGCGGCGGAACTGACTGGCGACCCGCAGGGGCTGGCGTCCGCGCTGGCGAAAATCGCGCGGGTCAGCCGCTCCTGGCGTGCCTGGCTATGGCCGGGATGGGGCAATCCCGAGCCCTCCTGCTTGCGCACGCGTCCGGCAACGCAAGAGCGCATCGCACGCCTGCTGACGTTGGCGCCTGGGCCAGCATCAGCGTTGCCACTCCGCGCGCCCCATTTTTTGCCGGAATCCGCTTTGGCGACGCGCCCACCGCGCTGGCGCCCGAGCGGGCTGTGGCGCTGATTGCCCATCAACAGGAGACGTCTCATGGCCTATCTCGACCCGTACCAACGCCCTGCGCCGGACCGCTTCGTCCGGCGCGGGCTCTTCATCACCGCCTGCATTGCCGCGCTCATGCTGCTGTGGCAGTTTCTGCCCGCCATCGAGGCATGGTTCAGTCCGCGCGAGGCAGCAGAACGCACCGTGATGGCGCGTGGCGATCTGGCGGCGGACGAGAAAACCACCATCGAACTGTTCGAAAAATCGCGCGCCTCGGTGGTCTACATCACCACCGCGCAATTAGTACGCGATGTCTGGACGCGCAACGTGTTCTCCGTGCCGCGCGGCACTGGCTCGGGCTTCATCTGGGACGACGCCGGCCACGTCGTTACCAACTTCCACGTCATCCAGGGCGCGTCCGAAGCCACCGTCAAACTGGCCGACGGCCGCGACTACCAGGCCGCGCTGGTGGGGACGAGCCCCGCGCACGACATCGCCGTGCTCAAGATCGGCGTCGGTTTCAAGCGCCCGCCGGCCGTGCCGGTCGGCACCAGTGCCGACCTCAAGGTGGGTCAGAAGGTGTTCGCTATCGGCAACCCCTTCGGCCTGGACTGGACGCTCACCACTGGTATCGTCTCCGCGCTCGACCGCTCGTTGCCGGGAGAAGCGGGCGGCCCGGCCATCGATCACCTGATCCAGACCGACGCCGCCATCAACCCCGGCAATTCCGGTGGCCCGCTGCTCGATTCGGCTGGGCGGCTGATCGGAATCAATACCGCCATCTACAGTCCGTCTGGCGCCTCGGCCGGCATCGGCTTTGCGGTGCCGGTCGATACCGTCATGCGCGTGGTGCCGCAACTCATAAAGACCGGCAAGTACATCCGTCCGGCGCTGGGCATCGAGGTGGATGAGCAGCTCAACGCGCGTCTGCAGGCGCTGACCGGCAGTAAGGGCGTATTCGTATTGCGCGTGACGCCGGGCTCGGCGGCGCACAGGGCCGGGCTCGTCGGCGTCGAGGTCACCGCAGGCGGCATCGTGCCCGGCGATCGCGTTATCAGCATCGACGGTATCGCCGTCGACGACGTCACCACATTACAGGCCCGGCTAGACGACAAGAACGTTGGAGATGTTGTGGTCTTGTTAGTGGAGCGGGCCGGCAAGACTCGCGAGATGCTTGTGGAACTACAACCGGGAGTTTGATGGAAAGTGGGTCATGGATCTGCACAGCGAAGCAGCCAAGCGACTTCAGCCTTGCGCCGAACTACGAGCCCTAGCTAGGGATGGTCTGAAGTAGCCCTGTATTTCCGGCTGACTTCAGCCACTGCTGATTTTGAAAGCGGTGAACCGATCAAAAACGATCGGATCACCCGCTCATTTCGGTGCTTTCAGCCGTCGCGAGCACCTTGCGACGGCCATTTTCCGCATTACAGGCGCACCTCTCCTGCGCTTGCCAGCAAATGTCGGCGGGCCATCCATAGGTTCGACAGGGCAAACAGCGTCACCAGTTGTGCAGTGTTCCTCACCAGCCCTCGGAAACGTACCTTGGTGTAGCCGAACTGCCGCTTGATCACGCGAAACGGGGGCTCTACCTTCGCTCGCACTTGCGCCTTGGCCTTCTCGATCTTGCGCTTGGCTTTGTACAGGGCGCTGCGTTTATCGAGCATCTTGTAGGTGCTGCGGCGTGCTGCGACCTGCCAGATCACTTCTCGGTCGGCATGCTCGGAGCGCTTTTCGACGCCGGTGTAGCCGGCATCGGCGCAGACGACGTTCTCGTCGCCGTGCAGCAGCTTGTCGACCTGGGTGACATCCGCCACGGTGGCTGCCGTGCCCACCACGCTGTGTACCAGCCCCGATTCATCATCAACGCCGATGTGCGCCTTCATGCCAAAGTAATACTGGTTCCCCTTCTTGGTCTGGTGCATTTCCGGGTCGCGCTTGCCGTCCTGGTTCTTGGTTGAACTGGGCGCGTGGATCAGCGTGGCATCGACGATAGTGCCCAGGCGCAGCGACAGACCGCGATCCCCCAGGTAGCCATTGATCACGCAGAGGATGCCGGCTGCCAGCTCATGTTTCTCCAGCAGACGACGGAAGTTGAGGATGGTGGTTTCGTCAGGAATACGCTCCATGCTCAGCCCGGCTAACTGACGTAGGATGGTCGTCTCGTACAGCGCTTCTTCCATGGCCGGATCGCTGTAGCCGAACCAGTTCTGCATCAGATGGATACGCAGCATCGCCATCAAGGGATACGCCGGGCGACCACCTTCGCCTTTCGGATAATGCGGTTCGATCAGGGCAATCAGCCCTTTCCACGGCACCACCTGACCCATCTCGATCAGGAACAGTTCCTTGCGGGTCTGCTTGCCCTTGCCGGCATACTCGGCGTCGGCGAAGGTCATCTGCTTCATGGAAGAACTCGGGTGGCGGGATCAGCGTATTTTGAATCGCCACGGATAATTTAGACACTTCCGAGCCGTTGATAATACTGGTTTTCATATTCTGTCGGTGACATCTGATCGCTGGAACCATGCCGACGCTTACTGTTATAAAACATTTCGATGTAATCAAAAATATCACTGCGGGCTTCTTCCCGCGTTCCGTAGATCTTTTTCTTTATCCGTTCGCGTTTCAACAACTGGAAAAAGCTTTCTGCAACCACATTATCATGGCAATTACCGCGACGGCTCATGCTGCCCTCCAGGCCGTGTGATTTCAGGAACGACTGCCACTCATGGCTTGTGTACTGACTGCCCTGATCCGAATGAACCAGCACCTGTTTTTGGGGATTACGCCGCCATACAGCCATCAGCAGTGCGTTCAGGACAATGTCCTTTGTCATCCGGGATTGCATGGACCAGCCGATAATTTTGCGTGAGAACAGATCAACCACCACGGCAAGATACAGCCAGCCTTCGTGGGTCCTGATGTAGGTTATGTCCGTTACCCAACGCTCATCCGGAGCATCCGGATTGAACTGTCGCTGAAGCCTGTTGGGCGACACGATACTGGCCTCGCCTTTACATGCCCTCGGGCTCCGGTATCCGACCTGAGCCTTTATCCCGACACGTTTCATCAGTCGCCAGACTCTGTTCACTCCGCACTGTTGCCCGCTGTCCCGCAGATCCAGATGGATTTTGCGATAACCATAGACGCATCCCGATTCCAGCCAGAACTGTTTAATCTGTCCTGTCAGTCTCAGGTCTGCCTGATGGCGTTGTGAATGCGGCTGCTGAAGCCAGGCGTAAAAACCACTGGGATGAACATCCAGCACCCGACAGAGCAGGCGAACAGGCCAGCAACAGGAGTTGTCACGGATAAAGGCGTACCTCAGTCGGACAGCTTTGCGAAGTACGCCGCTGTAGATTCAATTGGTCAACGCAACAGTTATGTGAAAACATGGGGTTGCGGAGGT
>CALJDJ010000021.1 GCA_938023705.1 uncultured Collinsella sp. | reverse complement strand
GGGGGATTGCCAGGCTGCCGTTGATCGTCTCGCCGAGTTGCTCGAGCGCTATCTGGGAGCGACGGTTGTCGTTAAGACGCTTGTGACCCGCGACAATCCCTGCGTGGAACTGTAACGACGCCTGCGGATCATGTTCGCCGGTCAAAACCACCACAAAGGTGCCTGTCCCCTTTGTGGTGGTTTTTATGTTGATGGGTTAACAAATGGGATATTTGGGTATGGGTGTTGCCTCGTGCGGCTAAGATGTTTACCCGTTAGCATCATGTAAGCGAAAGGCGGTCGTCTCCCATGCAGCAGAACGACGAGACACGTTTCGAGGACTTTGTCGGACTGATCAGCGGGCTCTACAAGGAGATCCAGCGCATTAAGACATCCGAGGGCGCAAGGCTGGGCCTCAAGGGCTCCGACGTTATGTGCCTGTACTATCTTGAGCGCAGAAAGGACGGCCTGACTGGCGCTGACCTGGCTCGCATGGCAGGCGTGACCCGTGCCGCCGTCTCGCGCACGCTCGCGCATCTGGAGGAGGGCGGCTACGTCGAGGTCGATGATTCGGGCGACGCCGCCGTTAAGTATCGTGCTCCGGTGCGCCTGACCGCTCTGGGCGGCGAGAGCATGAGCGAGGCGGACCGCATCATTCGCGAGGTGCTCGACACCACCGGTAAGGCTATGGGTGTGGAGCAGCGCGAGCAGATGTATGCGTCGCTGCGTACGATTCTCAACACCCTGCGTGAGATCTAAGGCCGCCAAGGCATTTGCTTCCCATTAAAAACTGCATAGTCCCGTTTGAGCGCGTATGCCGTGCCGGGGCATTGCTGTCAAAATTCCCCGCGCGGGACCTGCGCAAGAAAGGATTCGTTATGTCCGTCCGCATTATTACCGATTCCGCAAGCGATATGTCGCCGGCGGAGCACCCCGCTCTGCGTGTTCTGCCGCTGTCCGTCACCTTTGGCACCGATGTGTATATGGATGGCGTCGACATCGATCACCAGCGCTTTTACGAGATGCTTGTGGAGCGCGATGAGCTGCCCAAGACCGGTCAGGTCAACCCGTACGCCTTTTCGCAGGCGATTGCCGAAGCGCGTGAGGCCGGCGATGAGGCCGTGATTATTACCGTGGGCGCCAAGCTCTCGGGCACCAACCAGAGTGCTCGTACGGCACTTGCCGAGGCGCCGGGCGGCGACATGTTCGTCGTGGACAGCAATAACGTGACCTTGGGCGAGCGCGTGCTGGTCGAGTATGCGCTGCGCCTGGTGGACGAGGGCCAGGGCGCGGCTCAGGTTGCGGCGGCTGTCGAGGCCGTGCGCGACCGCGTGGTCGTCATCGGCCTGCTCGAGACGCTGGAGTACCTGGTGCGCGGCGGTCGCCTGTCTGCTGCGGCCGGTGCCGTGGGTACGCTGCTCAACGTAAAGCCCGTGGTGGCTGCCGAGGACGGTCTGATCGTGCAGCTGGGCAAGGCGCGCGGTTCCAAGAACGGACGTAACCTGCTCAACCAGAAGGTCGAAAAGGCGGGCGGCATCGACTTTTCCATGCCGCTGGCGCTCGGCTATACGGGCCTTTCGGATGCGGTGCTCAAGAAGTATATCGAGGACAGCGCGGCACTGTGGGCTGGCCACACCGAGGGCGAACTGCCCGTTCACACCATCGGCGCCACCATCGGCACCCATGTAGGCCCCGGCGCCGTAGCCGTAGCCTTCTTCCAGCCCGTTAACTAGCCCACCTGCCAAAACCACCACAAAGGGGACAGGCACCTTTGTGGTGGTTTATGCTATTCCGGGTGGAAGGGAGCGAGCAATGGCGTCTGAGGGCTTTTTTGATCGGGTGTACGAGGTGGTCGAGCAGATTCCCGAGGGGATGGTCGCCACCTACGGTCAGGTGGCGCTGCTTGCCGGTCGTCCACGAAGTGCGCGGTACGTGGGGTATGCCCTGCACAGCAATCCGCGCCCTGGTCAGATTCCCTGTCATCGCGTGGTGTTTGCCGATGGCCGCATTTGCGAGGGCTTCGCCTTTGGCGGACCCGATGCTCAGCGTGAGCTCTTAATGGGGGAGGGCGTGGCATTTACCGATCCCGTGCACGTCGACTTGGGCGCCTGTCGTTGGCCGGCCGGGCTTTAACGGCTTGCTCGCGCCAAAACTATCACAAAGGTGCCTGTTCCCTTTGTGGTAGTTTTAGTTTACCGGGGTTAACTTATGGAGAAGGTGTGACGGCGTATTTTGCCGTCAGAAAGTAAACCACGGTGAACTATATTGTATTCAGCAACGGAGCAGGCCATAGGCGATGAAAAAGCCTGCCCTGTTGAGTTTGATTCGCATTCCTCCCCTCTGTGCGATTCAACGGTGTACTTCGGGAACAGGCCCGCTGGGAACTAACTGCCAGCGGGCCTGTTCCCGTTTGTCGGGGGAGTGCGATGGGCGGAGCCGAAGCGGTCCGGCTCCAAAAAAAGGCGGACGCCGTAGCGCCCGCCCTATAGCAATCGAAAGCTCAAGCCAGCAGATCGGTCTAGTACACCATGCCCATGGCGTCCTGAACCTCGGCCAGGGTCTGCTCGGCGATCTCGTTGGCACGACGGTTGCCCTCGTGCAGGACGTCCTTCACATAGTCCAGATCGTTCTCATAGCGCTGACGACGCTCGCGGATTGGCGCGAAGTACTCGTTGACGGCCTCGGTCACGTACTTCTTGAGTTGGCCGGAGCCGCCCATGCCAATCTCCTCGGCAATCTCGACCTCGGAACGACCGGTGCAGATGGCGGCCGTCGAAAGCAGACCGGACACGCCGGGGCGGTTCTCGGGATCGAACGTGATCATGCGCTCGGAGTCGGTCTGGCTCTTCTTGATGCGCTTGGCCGTCTCCTCGGCGGTCATCGAGATGTTGATGGCGTTACCGTAGCTCTTGCTCATCTTGCGCCCGTCCAGGCCCGGCAGCAGCGGGGTCTCGGACAGCAGTGCGTCGACCTCGGGGAACACCTTGCCGTAGCGGTTGTTAAAGCGGCGGGCGATGGTGCGGGTGAGCTCTATGTGCGGCAGCTGGTCGCGACCGACGGGCACCACATTGCCCTTGCAGAACAGGATGTCGCAGGCCTGATGCACCGGGTAGGTGAGCAGAAGGCCGGTGAGCTCGTGGCCCGATGCCTCCATCTCGGCCTTGACGGTGGGGTTGCGCGCCAGCTCGGCCTCGGAAACCAGCGACAGGAACGGCAGCATGAGCTGGTTGGCGGCGGGCACGGCGGAGTGCGCGTAGATCATGGTCTTGTCGGGGTCGATACCGCAGGCAAGGTAGTCCATGACCATGTTGTACACGTTGTCCTGGATGTGCTCGGTGGTGTCGCGGTCGGTGATGACCTGGTAGTCGGCGATGAGCACGTTGGTCTTGGCGCCCATGTTCTGCAGCTCCACGCGGCCCTTGAGGGTGCCAAAGTAGTGGCCCAGGTGCAGGCGGCCGGTGGGGCGGTCGCCGGTAAGCATGGTGAACTTCTCGGGCGTCTTGGCCAGGCCCTCGCGAATGGCGTTGCTTTTTTGCAGCGCGACTTCGTAGCTGTTCTCGTTTGGCATGATTGCTCCTAACGTATGTTCATGGGTCAAGATGATAACGCGTTTATTGGAGGGGCGGGGCGTAAGCAGGCGAGGGGCGGAAGAGTGGCGGCTTGCGCGATGGGTGCGGCGCGGCTGCGCTTGGCCAACGGTGCCTGGGCGCATCCTCGACAGCTTACCCTAGAGCTTGTGGTGGCGCTCTTCCTTACGTTCCTCGGCTGCCTGCTCCTCTTGCTTAAAAGCGGGGTCGTCGGGGGTTACCAGCTCGTCCTCGTGCGTGCGCTTGTTGTAATGATGGCGCAGCACGGGCTCAAACAGGTGTAGGTGCTTGGCGAAGGCCGCCGAGCCAATGGCGAGCACGGTAAAGATGAGCACGCGCATGGGGACCTCGACCTGGTTGATGGCGGCGGCGCCGGCCGAAAGCATAATGCACCAGGCGTAGATGAGCAGCACGGCCTGCTTTTGGTTGTAGCCCTCTTGAATAAGGCGGTGGTGGATGTGGCCCTTGTCGGCTTGCCCAATGCTAATGTGGGCGCGCTTGCGGCGTACGATGGCGCTAAACGTATCGATGATGGGCACGCCGGCCACGATGAGTGGGATGATGAGCGAGGTGAGCGCGGCGGTGCGGCTCACGTTGAGCAGCGAGATGGAGCCCAGCGCAAAGCCCAGCAGCAGCGAGCCCGAGTCGCCCAAGAAGATACTCGCGGGGTTGAAGTTGTAGCGCAAAAAGGCCAGGCAGGCGCCAAACAACGCGATGGAGAGCGCGGCGGCATCGATGCGGCCCGAGAGAATGGCCATCGAGAACATTGTGAACGATGCGATGCCGCAGATACCCGTCGCCAGGCCGTCGAGGCCGTCGATGAGGTTGATGATATTGGTGAACGCCACTAGGTAGACTACGGTGATGGGGTAGGCGAGCCAGCCGAGCATAATTTCGCCGGGGGAAAGCGGGTTGACGATGACGCCGATTTTTAGGCCCCCCACGCAGGCGATAAGCGCGGCGAGGACCTGGCCGGCCAGCTTTTGCTTGGGCTCGAGCTGGAAGACGTCGTCGATAGCGCCGGTCGCAAAGATGACGGTAAAAGAAAGCGCAAGTATGGGGTAGCTGATGTGCAGACGGGGGTGGGGCACCAAAACGGGCGGCCAACCCAGGTACCAGGTGCCTAGGATTTGCACAATACAGGCAACGACCAGGCCCAAAAACACCGCCGTTCCGCCCAAACGCGGGATGGGCTTAGTGTTGATACGGCGCTTGGAAGGATAGTCGACGGCGTCGAGCTTGATTGCCAGGCGCTTGACCAGGGGCACCATGAGGAAGGTCGTGATAAAGGCCGCCGCTGCCACGCATAGGTACGGTATGTAGCTCGGGGATGAAGCCATGAATCTAAAAACCGCCAAGCGTCGAAGGAAAAGGTCAAAGGTTGCTAAGCGCAAAGGGCATAGCCGAACCATGATACTCGACCAAGGGGGGTGCATGGAATTGCACGCAGCGATAATCACGCGCTTACCAGATATTAGGGTATTGTCGATAGCTTGTCGGGATACCGGCGGGGATCCATATGGGCTGTAATGGTGGTTTTCGGCAAATGAAAACCACCCCCCACGTTACGAAAATGAACCCACCTAAAACAGGTGGGTGCCCTCATCGACTGTTCCAGCGTCCTTAACAACGAAGGATACCTGTACTAGGTACGACTGTGTGGGCTCCCTAAATAAACGCGACGGTTCACCCAGTTGCTCCGCGGGGGGCGGAATACCTACATCATAATGCGGCACTTTGTCGATTCCAGTCTTGACATTATAAAAATCGTGTCGGACGATTACGGCGCCTTGGGCTCGAGCCGTCTGTGCGGTTGGTCCCTTTACGTTTGAGCTGCTGAATCATTGTTTTGGAGCATGTTTTTATGCCGACGCCGTTGACCGAACTTTTTTCGCCCGCCTGCCATTTGTGTCCGCGCCGTTGCGGTGCGGCGCGCGACGAGGGCGCGCGTGGCGTGTGCGGCGCCGACAACACGCTTAAGGTCGCCCGCGCGGCGCTCCATATGTGGGAGGAGCCGCCCATTTCGGGCGAGGCCGGCTCGGGTACGATTTTCTTTAGCGGCTGTTCGCTCAAATGTATCTACTGCCAAAACCACGAGATCTCGACGGGCAATTTCGGTCTTGAGATTTTGCCCGAGCGTTTGGTCGAGATTATGCTGGAGCTGCAGGACCAGAGCGCCAATAACATCAACCTGGTGACGGCGACGCACTATGCGCACCTGTTGCCTGCCGCGATTGCCGCGGCACGGACGCGCGGGTTGGTCATCCCAATTGTCTACAACACGAGTGGTTACGAGCGCGCGAGTGCCGTGGCGGCGCTGGGCGACCTGGTCGACGTGTGGCTTACGGACTTTAAATATGCCGATGCCGGGCTTGCGCAGTCGCTCTCCCACATTAAGGACTACCCGCGTGTGGCCGTGTCGGGCTTAGCGCAGATGGCACGCGAGATCGAGCGCCGCGGGGGAGAGCTAGTGGACGAGAATGGGCTCATGAAGCGCGGCATGATCGTGCGCCACCTGGTGCTGCCGGGGCATGCGGATGACTCGTGCCGCGTGCTAGACCTTGTGTGGCAGACGGTGGGCGACGTGCCGATCTCGGTCATGAACCAGTACACGCCCAATGCGCTCATGCGCGAACAAGGCGGCGACCTGGCGCGCGCCGTGACGCGCGAGGAGTATGAGCAGGTGCTCGACCATGCCGACGACCTGGGCTTTACGACGATGTTCTGGCAAGAGGGCGGCGCGGTAGACGAGAGCTTCACCCCAGCCTTCGATACCACCGGCGTCCTTACCAGCACAAAGTAACGCATTCGCCGATGATTTTTCTGGGACGGGGATTAAAAAATCATCGAGAGGATCGCCTGCTCGAAAAGTTGTCAAAATAGCCGCGTCCCAAAAAGACTGGGTATTGGGCGTTGACAGTTGGCGAGCCGTAGGTAAAATATCAACTTGTCTTGGGGACGTAGCTCAGTTGGGAGAGCGCTGCCGTCGCATGGCAGAGGCCGAGGGTTCGACTCCCTTCGTCTCCACCCTTGGATTTGATAAGCCGCTGACATTGTGTCGGCGGCTTTTTTTAAAAGAAAGGGCTGTACCATGGCCAAGCTTGAGTCCCAACCACTGTCTGCCGAGGAACGCGCCGAGTTGGAAGAGCTCCGCGCCGAGAAAGCTCGTCGCGAGGCCCAGGAAGAGGCACGCCGCGAGCGTGAGGAGCTGGCCGCCCTGCGTGCCGAGCGCGAGAAGGCCGAGGAGGCCGCCGCGAACGTCGCCCCCGCGCCCAAGCCCGCCGCCGCGAAGCCCGCGCCCACCGCACCTAAACCTCAGCCTAAAAAGGTCGCTCGTTCCAAGTCCGTCGAGCCCAAGCCGAGCCGTGACGAGATGACCTTTGCCCAGCGCATGGTTACCTCCAAGGAGCCTACGGGCGAGAACGAGATCCCTGGCATGGCGCCGGCTCAAAAAATCATCATTGTCCTTGCCCTCATCGCGTTTGTCATCTTTATGGGCTACACGATCCTGACCAGCATGGGCCTGCTCTAGCCCATTCGCGCTGGGTGCCATGCCCGAACACTCTGCCCTTTTCCAACCCTCAACCTCTGCACAACGCATCCGAAAGGTCGCCCCATGGCTTTGACCGACATCTCGCATCCCACCGACATTGCAATGCTCACCGATCTGTACGAGCTCACTATGGCCCAGGGCCTGTGGGAGAGCGGCAAGGCCAATGAGCAGGGTTGTTTTACCGCGTTTTACCGCGACCATCCCTTTGGCAGCGCCTATGCCGTCATGTGCGGCACCGCCGAGCTGCCCGAGCTGGTCGAGAACCTGCGCTTTACGCCCGAGGATATCGACTACCTCGCCTCACTCCAGGCCCCGGCCGGCGGTGCGATGTTCAAGCCTGCATTCCTCGACTACCTGCGCGATTTTCGTGCACATGTAAACATCGACGCCGTCCCCGAGGGCGAGCTCGTCTTTCCGCGCGAACCCATGGTTCGCGTCACCGGTCCCGCGCTGGAGTGCCAGCTGCTCGAAACGGCGCTGCTCAACATCGTCGGCTTCCAGACGCTTGTCGCCACCAAGACGGCACGCGTGGTGCTGGCGGCGGACGGCCGTCCCGTTGCCGAGTTTGGCCTGCGCCGCGCCCAGGGTCCCGATGGCGGGCTGGCCGTCGCGCGCGCGAGCTACGTTGCCGGCTGCTCCTCTACGTCCAATGTGCTCGCCGGCCGCCGCTACGGTATTCCCGTCTTTGGCACGCATGCGCACAGCTGGGTCATGAGCTTCGACTCCGAGCTCGAGGCCTTCCGCGCCTTTGCCAAGTCGAGCCCCAAGAATTGCACGCTGCTCATCGACACCTACGACGTACGCGAGGGTTGCGAGCATGCCATTACGGTTGCCAAGGAGATGGAAGCGGTGGGCGAGCGCCTGTCGGCCATTCGCATCGACTCCGGCGACCTCGCCAAGCTCTCCAAGTATGTGCGCGGCCGTTTTGATGCCGAGGGCCTGCCCTATGTGGGGATCTCGGTTTCTAACGATTTGGATGAGTACACGATTCAGTCGCTGCTCGACCAGGGCGCGCCTATCGATAGCTTTGGCGTGGGCACCAAGCTCGCGACCTGCTACGACCAGCCGGCGCTGGGCGGCGTGTACAAGCTCGCCGCCCGCCGTGCGAGTGAGACGGACCCGTGGACGCCGGTGGTCAAGCTCTCCGAGCAGCCCTACAAGCGCACGATCCCGGGTGTGCAACGCGTGCGCCGTTATTACGACGGCTTTGGCGGCCCGGTCTGCGACATGATCTACGACGAGGACCATCTGGCGGGGGAGGGCGCCGCGCGCGGCAATACCCTCGTGGCCGTGAATGATGCCGCTCTGGTGACCGACGTGTCCGAACTTGAGTATCGCGAGCTGCTGGTGCCGATCGTGCGCGATGGCAGTGCGGTGGCTCCGCGTGAGAGCATCCAGGACGCGCGCGAGCGTTGCGCCTGGGCACTTGACCATCTGGACGCAGCTTTCAAGCGCTTCCTGTACCCGCAGACCTATGTGGTGGGCATGGAGCAGGGCCTGGCTCAGGTGCGCGACGAGCTCGTGCGCAAGAACATGGCTGCGGCTTCGGCCTTCCCCTGGGCAAAATGATCCGAAGGGGACGGAGGAAAACGGATCATTTTCTCGCTCGGCCCGTTCGCCCGTTCGCTGAACATTCGATTGGTTTGACGTATGACGACTTCTTATAAAACGATGGTGGTAAAGATCGGTTCGTCTACGGTGGTGGGCGCCGACGGCAAGGTCAACCGCGCCTTTATCGGCGGGCTTGCCGATCAGGCCGCAGCGCTGCGCGAGCTTGGCTGGCGCCTGGTCGTGGTGAGCTCGGGCGCTATCGCCTGTGGCTATCCCGTGCTGGGCTTCGACCACAAGCCGGTCGGCGACCTGCCGAGCCTGCAGGCGTGCGCCTCGGCTGGTCAGTGCATCATCTCGTCGGCCTACGACGAGGAGTTCCATGCACGGGATCTGCTCACCTCGCTCGTGCTACTCACGCGCCACGATACGGCCCGCCGCACGTCCTACCTGCACGCACGCGACGCCCTGCTGCGCCTGGTGGAGCTTGGCGTGGTGCCTGTTGTCAACGAGAACGATACCGTTACCGTCGACGAGATCAAGTTTGGCGACAACGACACGCTGGCGGCGCTTGTGAGCTGTCTGGTTTCCGCCGATCTGTGCGTGACGCTCTCGGACATCGATGGCCTCTACACCGCCAATCCGCACGAGGACCCCACGGCCGAGTTCGTCCCGGTTGTGCATAAGATCGATGCCAAGATTATCGCCTCGGCGGGCGATTCTTCCACATCGGTGGGCACGGGCGGCATGATCACCAAGATTCGCGCGAGCCGCATTCTCATGACGGCGGGCATTCAAAGCGTGATTTGCTCGGGCGAGGAGCCCGATGCGCTCGTGCGTCTGGCCCGCGGCGAGAGCGTGGGTACGCTGTTCGATCCGCCGGCGGAGCGCCTGGACATTGCGCCGCGCAAGTTGTGGATCGCACTGGGTGACAAGGCGCATGGCTCGGTGACGGTCGATGATGGCGCCGCGAAGGCGCTGGTCAGCCGCGGATCGTCGCTGCTCGCGGTGGGTATTCGCGAGGTCGATGGCCAGTTTGCCGAGGGCGATGTGCTCGACGTGTGCGACCCGAGCGGCATGGTTGTCGCCCGTGGTATCGCCGAGGCCGATTCGGACGTGCTGGAGCTTGCAGCCGGCCGCCGCCAGGACCAGATTGCCAGCAACCGCCTGCTCGCAGACCTGGCCGAGAAGCCCGCGATCCATAGGGACAACTTGATAGTGTTCGCCTAACCAATTGACGCTGCAAACGCCCCTAAGCGGCAATCTGACGTTCAATCGTCGGGCATGACCAGAAGGTCAATGCCCTCCTCTTTCACGTCACCTTGCTCGCTTAGGGGCGTTTTCGCTTTCTGTCCTCTACCAGCGGCATTGTCGTTGCCGGCACTTGGGGACGTTCCTATTGTGCCGGCAGACGGGGACACTCCTTTGCTAGAAGATCTGGCGCAGGTCTCCGCGGTTGAGGGCTTCGTCGAAGAGGTGCTTGAACACCACGCTGCCGTGCAAGCCGTCGTGCTCGAACTCGTTGGTCACCCAGGCATGCGAGTTGCCCACGCGGCTGAGCGTATCGAGCTGCATGCCCGAGTCCACGTACATGTCATCGAAGTACACCGCGGCCTGCAGGGGCACCTCGTTGCACGCCAGGCGCTGCGGGTCGTAGATCTTGTCCCAGCTTGTGTCTTCCATAAGCAGATCCATCGCCGGCTTGAAGGGCTTAAGTTCGGGCATCTGCTCAAACATCCACGGGAACATGGCCTCGCCGGTAAACATGAGCGGTCGCGTGAGCGTGTCGAACTCGGCACGATGGGCCTTCTCTTCTGCCGCGGCCCAGCGAATGGGCATGGTGTCGCCGTCGGCGTAGATGAACTCCTGAAGCGTCCAGTACAGCGGATTCGTGCGCGTGTTGGTGCGCTCGAAGGCGCGCATCAAAAAGCTGTCGGATACCGAGGCGCCGCAGGCCAGCGTGCCGTCGCCGTCAACAAAAGCATGATCGATGATCCAATGCATGCGCTCAAAGCTCGGCTTCATGCCAAAGTCGCTGCCCATGAGCTGCAGGCGTTCGACCGTCATCGGCGAGCCGTCGGGTAGCACGGGCTTTTGCTCCTCGAGGGCATCTGCCAGGGCCGCCACGCGCTCGACGTCGGCGGGGTAGCGGTTGTAATACTGCTGCGTCTTGGCAGCCATGCGCGGGAAGGTGTGCGCGTAGACCTCGCTTGCGCTCGCCGGTACGTGGGGGATGCCGCCGCAGGTAAAGCTTGCCGCCACGCCCTCGGGGAAGAGCGACAGGTAGCTCAGCGTCAAAAAGCCGCCGTAGCTCTGCCCGAGCGTGACCCAGGGCCTGCCGCCAAAGCCCACCAGGCGCAGGTACTCAAAATCGCGCACGATGGAGCTGGCGAGGTGGCGCTTGAGGAAGTCCGCCTGCGAGCGGTCCGCATCGGCGCCGGCTGCCTCGGCACGCTCGCCCAGTGCGGCAATCGTGCGCCCGTCTACACAGCTGCTGCGTCCGGTGCCGCGCTGGTCGGGCAGGACGACGCGGAAGTGCTTGACGGCCTCCTCGATCCAGCCGTCGCTTGTGGGTGACAGCGGACGCGGGCTCTCGCCGCCGGGGCCGCCCTGCAAAAACAGGAGCAGTGGCAGATCGTCGTTGATGCGGTCGGGCGCGCAAACCACACGGTAGAAGAGCTTGATGCTCTCGGGCGCACCTGCGATGGGCGCCGGCATGGCGCCGCGGCGCATGGTGCTGCCGACGGCCAGGAGCATCGGCTCCAGGCCGCGCCAGTCGAGGGGGACGTCGATGCTGTGGTCCTCGACATACAGGCCGGGGACGTGGTACGAAGTGATGAGGGCCATGTGAGTCTTCCGTTCGTTGCGGTGTTTCGGGTTGACCAATTCTACCGCCGCGGGCGAGGCCATGCGCAAATCGGCTACCATGGTTGCAAACTTCTAGGAGAAAGGGCCGCCCATGTCGGTCGATATAGCCACGTATGTCCACGATCTTGCCGTTGCCGCTAAGGCAGCGTCGACCTCGCTTGCCACGGCGAGCGACGAGCAGCGCCAGGAGGCCGTGCGCGCCATGGTCGCAGCACTGCGCAACGGTGTCGACTCCATCGTTGCCGCCAACGAGCTCGATATGTCCGCCGCGCGCGATGCGGGGACCTCGGCGGGGCTCCTCGACCGTCTGCTGCTGACGCCCGAGCGCGTTGAGGGTATGGCCGCCGGCCTGGAGAAGCTCGCCGAGCTGCCCGATCCTGTCGGCCGCGTGCTCGACCACCGCGTGCTCGCAAGCGGCGTGGACCTCACCCGCGTGAGCGTGCCGTTGGGCCTGGTCGCCATGGTGTACGAGGCGCGCCCCAACGTGACGGCCGACGCCGCGGGCATCTGCATCCGCACCGGCAACGCCTGCATTCTGCGCGGCGGCTCGCTGGCCTATCACTCGTGTGCCATGATTTCTGAGCTGCTGGCCGATGCGCTCGAGACCAAGGGCTTCCCGCGCGAGGCTATCTCGATGATCGAGTCCACCGACCGCGAGGCCACTGGCGAGCTCATGAAGCTCCGCGGCGTCGTCGATGTGCTCATTCCGCGTGGCGGTGCGGGCCTGATCCAGCGCTGCGTGCGCGAGTCGCTTGTGCCGGTGATCGAGACGGGCACGGGTAACTGCCACATCTACGTGCATGAATCCGCCGACTTCGATAAAGCGCTCAATATTATCGTTAATGCCAAGACCCAGCGTGTAGGCGTGTGCAATGCCGCCGAGTCGCTGCTGGTCGACCATGCTGTGGCCAATGTGTTTTTGCCTGCGGTCGTTGCCGTGCTGCACGACCACGGCGTGCTCATTCACGGCGACGAGGCCACGTGCGCCGCGTGCGCCGATGCCGGCTTTGTGGAGGGCGATGACTACGTCGCCGCGACTGAGGAGGACTGGGGTCGCGAGTACCTGGCGCTCGAGATGAGCGTGAAGGTCGTGGCAAACGAGGACGAGGCCATCGCACACATCAATCGCTACGGCACGATGCACTCCGAGGCCATCGTTGCCGAGGATACGGATGCTTGCGAGCGCTTCCTGGACGCGGTCGATGCCTCGGCCGTGTACGCCAACGCCAGCACGCGCTTTACCGACGGCGGCGAGTTTGGCCTGGGCGCCGAGATCGGCATCTCGACCCAAAAGCTCCACGCCCGTGGCCCCTTTGCCGCCGAGGCCCTCACCACCTACAAATACAAGCTCCGAGGCACCGGCCAGGTCCGCCCCTAAACCTACCAAAAAGGGACAGGTTTATTTTGGCAGGTTTTATCTGCGGTTTTGCCGGGCGACACGTTCGCCCGGCTTTTTTCTCCGCATAACTTTTTTGCCTTTCGGCTTGAGTCGCGGCGATATACGATAGTGACACCGTGTCCTAACATCGACTCACCTGGAGGTATTGCCATGTCCCAGACGCTTTCCGCCGGAATCACCCGCGACCGCGCGTTTGAACTGCTTAACGAGCACAACAAAGACCCGTTCCACATCACCCATGGCGAGACGGTCGAGGGCACCATGCGCTACTTTGCGCGCGAGTTCGACCCCGAGAACGAGGAGTTTTGGGGCATCGTCGGCCTGCTGCACGACTTGGATTGGGAGGAGCATGAGGACGACCCCATGAACCACACCATCTATACTGCCGAGATTCTTAAGGGTGAAGGTGCGTCTCCCGAGCTCATTCGCGCCATCCAGACGCACACGTCGGACTTCAACACCTCGCTGCCCAAACCCGAGCTGCAGATGGAAAAGATCCTGTTTGCCTGCGATGAGCTCACCGGCCTGATCGGCGCCGCCGTCATCATGCGCCCGAGCAAGAGCGTTATGGACTTTACGACCAAGTCGCTCAAGAAGAAGTTCAAGGACAAGCGCTTTGCCGCCGGCTGCTCGCGCGACGTGATTTCGCAGGGCGCCCTGATGCTCGGCTGGGAGCTCCCCGAGCTCTTTGACCGCACCATCGCGGCCATGCAGTCCTTCGCGCCCGACCGCGACACCTTCCAGGCCTAACCTGCCAAAAAGGGACAGGTTTATTTTGGTAGGTTTTATCTGGGAAAACGCTTCCGTTGGATGTTATTCAGCGGAAGCGTTTTCTGTTTGACATGGTGAAGCTGGCGAATGGCGGCGCCTCGCGGCAGACAGCTGCGCTTCGCCGTATCCGTAACTCGGCAAACGCGACGCTACGACGCGTTCTTGATAATCCATGTTCCCAGTCCGGTCAGCAGCTGAACCTGCTTAATCGTTAGCCCTTGTTTTCGAAGCGCGAGAATCGCCTCATTGCGAAGTGGCTTGGAGGCGGATTTGAGTTCCGTCGGAGCACATCCTGCGACACTCTGCACGATTGCCGTGCCAAATTCGCATAGATCTTCCTCGCGAACCTTGGCTGTTGCGCTGGGGCGATAGGGAAGCGACGGCGTACTTTCCATGAGCCGAAGGTATGAGCGAGGTGTTGGGAATATAACACCGACAACGCTGCCGGTAACATGCGGCCGTGACCTGGCACTCATGAGATACTCGCGATGGCTGCTCCAGGGATATTCGTCGTATGCTGCCAGTCCCGCTTTTTGTGGATTCAACTGAATGTATCGAATTGCCTCGAGTAAATATACTTCTGACTTAATGGGCGAATCCCAAAACCGCTCCTGAAACACGTGGCCGATATGCCCCGTCCGCGCATTGTACCTGCCCGCATACGATACGGCTATCGCATGCATCGCGTCGCTCTTGCGGTCGTCCGGATCGTCGATGAGCAGATGAATGTGGTTTCCCATAAGGCACCAAGCGATAAGCTCGATATTGTGTTTGGGGAGGATCGCATCGAGGATCTGAAGCATGGCGATTCGGTCCTCGGCATCGTCAAACAGCAATTGCCCTCCGTTTCCACGCAACGTGATGTGGAAATAACCGGTTGGTGACTTTGAACGAGGTTTTCTCGGCATGGCCCCTCCTTTAGCTTGGATGGGCTGAAGATTCCTCATTCGGGGGCTTCGGTTGTCGAGATTCAGTTCACCGACTATAGCTGCTACCTGCCGAAATATAATTGCGTTTTCAAATTGATGCTTTTTAATGGTAATTGAGTAAGACGGGCGCGCTTGTTGTGGATGCGGGCGTTGGTTACGTCGATCTGGACGGCCCTCGCGTGATGTCATCGCAAATGGGCTTCACGCATTTTTGCGGCGATAGAAAAATGGTCGGGCGCTCTTAAACAAAACGGAGCACCCGACCATTTACTGATTGTTTGTTGATGTTTGGCCAGATAGAACCTGCCAAAATAAACCTGTCCCTTTTTGGCAGGTTAGTTGAGGGCGGCTTGGGCTAGGCGGGCTTCGGCGGCCTCCTCGGTGACGCCCAATGCCACGGCGAACTCCTCGATGGAGCGGCGCTTGGCTTCCTTGAGTACACGCATATAGTAAGAGCTGGGCTTTTTATCGGCTTCCTCGGCCTGGCGAATGCGGTGCATCATGGTCTTTGCCACGCGGACCGTCTCGGGCGCGCCCAGCTTGAGCTGCTGCTTAAAGTGTGTCTCTTCAAGCGAGCTGTTGCGCTCGGTAAAGGTGTCGCACTCCAGCTCGTCATAGTGGCTCAACAGATGCTCGGCATCTTGCTGAGAGATGGCGGCATGCAGACGGTCGGCCTGCGCCACGGGGTACATAAGGATCGTCTGCGCATGCCCCTGCTTGGCCTCGAGCAACAACATGGGCTGCGGCGTGTCGTCCCTAAAGCCGACGACGGTGCAGACTCCCTGACCCGGATGAATGACGTGTTGACCGATTGAGAACATGCTACCTCCAACTTATACGTATTTACGTATGTTAAGAATACCACGCTGACGTGCGCAAACCATCACTTTATGCAGGAAAAGCACACAACTCCGATAGGTAAGAGTATTCGATAACAGACACAGCTCATTCACACGCTTTATGCATTTTCAACGCCTGCATAATCTGCAGGCAGACCGGTATCTTTGAGTGACTCCATACAAGCTGTAGTCAATTTTGTGCATATGCAATATCGATTGGCTTTACCCTGCGACAGTGCCCGTCGCTTGTGATAGAGTGCTACAAACTCTGGCTTTTGCCCTACGAGTGACCAAGAGCTCGGGGGCTTTAACACAAGGAGGATCTATGCCCGAGAAGATTGAAGAGCTGGTACGCGCTGCGCTTGCTGCGGCCCAGGAGGCCGGCGACCTTTCCGCATTTGAACTTGACGATTGCGCTATCGAGCGACCGGCTGATACTTCTCATGGCGAGTGGACCTCTACCATGGCCCTGAAGTCCGCCAAGCTGGCCCACTGCGCCCCGCGTAAGATCGCCGAGGCCATTGTTGCCCATATGCCCGAGGACCCCGCGATCGAGAAGGTCGAGATCGCAGGCCCCGGCTTCATCAACTTCTACCTCTCCGTCGCCGTCAAGAATGCCATCTTTGGCGAGGCTCGCGAGAAGGGCATGGACTTCGCTAAGTCCAACGTTGGTGGTGGCCTGAAGACCCAGGTCGAGTTCGTTTCCGCCAACCCCGTCGGCCCCATGCACATCGGCCATGGCCGCTGGGCCGCGCTGGGCGACTCGCTCTGCCGTGTTATGGACCACGCCGGTTACGACATCCAGCGTGAGTTCTACATCAACGATCACGGCTCTCAGATGAACACCTTCGGCAACTCCATCAGCACGCGCTATATGCAGCTTGCCGACATCATCGCCAAGCAGGGCGTTGATATCGACGAGGCTCACAAGCTGCTGATCGCCGACCGCGACGCCTTTGTTGCCGACGAGAACGACGAGCACCCCGAGACCCATCCGTATCAGGACAACTTTGCCGAGACTCTGGGCAAGGACTCCTACGGCGGCGACTACATCATCGACGAGGCTGCCGAGTTCTGGCGCACCGACGGCGATAAGTGGGTCGACGCCGATCCCCAGGAGCGCATGGAGAGCTTCCGCGAGCGCGGCTACGTAAAGATGGTCGACAACATGCGCGACCTCTGCCACGCCGTCAATTGCGACTTCGATCGTTGGTACTCCGAGCGTTCGCTGTACGTGAAGGACACCGAGGGCGAGACCGCCGGTACCTCCGCCGTCGACCGCGCTTTTGAGAAGCTCGACAAGATGGGCTACCTCTACACCAAGGACGGCGCCCTGTGGTTCCGCTCCACCGACTTGGGCGATGATAAGGACCGCGTCCTGATCAAGTCCGACGGTGAGTACACCTACTTCGCCTCCGACGTTGCCTATCACTGGGATAAGTTCCAGCGCGTCGACCACGTCATCGACATCTGGGGCGCCGACCACCACGGCTACATCGAGCGCGTCCGCTGCGTCTGCGACGCTCTGGGTTACCCCGGCAAGTTTGAGGTTCTACTGGGCCAGCTCGTCAACCTGCTGCGCAACGGCAAGCCCGTCCGTATGTCCAAGCGTAAGGGCACCATGGTGACCCTGCAGGAGCTCGTCGACGAGGTCGGCTCCGACGCTGCCCGTTACACGCTTATCTCCAAGAGCTCCAACCAGATGGTCGACTTCGACATTGAGGCCGTTAAGAAGCGCGACAACTCCAACCCGGTCTATTACGTGCAGTATGCTCACGCCCGCGTATGCTCCATCCTGCGCCGTGCCGCCGACGTTACGCCCGAGCAGGCTGACGAGATGGGTATGAAGGCCGTCGCCGCCAAGGCCATCGGCGAGAACGTTGATTACTCGCTGCTGACCGACCCGACCGAGCTCGCCCTTTCGCGCAAGCTCAACGAGCTTACCGACCTGATTGCCAGCTGCGCTCGCGACCGCGCCCCGTTCCGTCTGACGCACTTTGCCGAGGAACTCGCTGGTGACTTCCACAGCTTCTATGCTGCCTGCCAGGTGCTGCCGAGCGAGGGCCGTCCCGTCGACCCCGAGCTTTCGCGTGCCCGTCTGGCCGCTTGCGATGCCGTCCGCGTGACGCTCGCCCTGGTGCTCACCCTTGTTGGCGTTTCCGCGCCCGAGCAGATGTAACCTGCGGGTCATTTGACCGTGTAGGTTTGGTTTAACTGAGCCCTATAAGCCCGATCTCCCACGGAGGTCGGGCTTTTTTCGCAAATGCCGACGTATTGACGAATTTGGAACTGCTGGAAATACGAAACTATGCCGGTTTACTACGATGAATTGGGAATTTCCAACCACGCCGGCTTTTCGCAAAAAAGCGCAAGGCATCTACCTGCGGTTTTAGTTCAACAAGTTTCGGAGTGGTCGCGGTTGAGCGATTCGTCGTAGTAAACCGCCATAGTTTTGGCGGAGGCAGTCTGATTTGTGGGTGGTAGACCAAAGAGTGTCCCTTTTGACTAGTCGTTTAAGAACGCCCCCAATGACTAAGTTGCAGGTGGCGGCGGTTGTGTTACACTAACGCTGCGTAGTTGACGCAATCATCTCGATACAGATCAATGATGTCCGTCGTTTTGAACGGAACTAGACTGTTTAGCCGCCCTGAAGGTTTATGCAGGGAGCATGTGATCACAGGGCTTGAAAAGAAAGTTGAGCAAACACTGTGTCTGATCAACAGCAAGAAAACGAAATAACGACGACGCAGGCCGCTCCCGCTGCACCGGTTGCGTCGGACCAGGTCGCGGCGCCCGCGCAAGCCTCGGCTCCTGAGATGCCCAAGGCTGCTTCGACGCCTACGCCTGCAGCGGCTGAGAAGGCCGTGTCTGCAACTGGTGAGGAGGCTGCTCCGGCAAAGCCCAAGCGTACGCGCCGCACGGCCAAACCTGCCACTGACGGCGAGGAGGCCACCAAGCCCAAGCGCCGTACCACGCGCACGACGCGCGCCAAGCGCACCGTTGCAGCTGACTCTTCGGCGCCGATTTCCGATGAGGTCGCGCAGGCACGTGCGTTGGCGCAGATTAGCGAGGCTCAGGTGGTGCGCGCCCGCCGTCGTGCTGCCGAGCGCGAGGCCGCGGCTCTGACCGAGCTCGCAGCTCCGTCTGTGCCCGAGACGCCTGCCGCCGACCAGCCGACCGAGAAGCCGGCACCGCGCACACGCCGTCTCACGGCTGCTAAAGCCGAGCAGGTTGCTGAACAGGCAGCCCCCGAGCTCACTGAGGCTTCGGTCCGTTCCGCGGCAGGGGAGGGCACATCGCCTGCTGAGCCCGCTGCGCCTGTCGAGGCCAGCGAAGTTCCCGTTGTCGATCCGGCTTTGCGCCCGCACCGTCGCGGTCGCAAGCCCAAGGCCTTCGTCGAGGCAGAGAAGGCCGCAGCCGCAGCTGCAGCCGCTCGGGATGCTGCGGCGACCGCCGAGTCTGCAACCGCCGCCGACGCACCCGTCCAGGATGCTACGACTTCCGAGGCCGCTCCCGCCGATGTCGAGCCCGCCGACGTCCGTCCCGGTCGCAGCCATCGTACTGCTGCTAAGCGCACGTCCAAGGCCAAGGCTGCCAAGAAGGGTGCGTCCGAGGATTCCGCCGAGACGACCGCCGATGCATCGACTGATGCCGCCGAGTCCCAAGACGTCGAACAGTCTGCGTCCGAGAAGCCCAAGCGCGGTCGTAAGAAGTCCGCTAAGGCCAAGGCCGCCGAGCAGCAGGCTGATGTCGAAGCGCAGATTGATTCCGGCGCCGAGGCCAATGACGCCGCTGCGGCCAATGCCGACGCCGCCGCAACCGATGGCGCCGCGCCCGCTGAGGCCGATGACAACGCTCGCCCCAACCGTCGCCAGCACAAGCGCAACGAGGAGCGCAACGAGCGCAAGGACGAGCGCAACAACGACCGTCGCAACCGCCAGCGCGATCGCAAACAGCGCAACAAGGAGCGTAACGCCGCCCCCACCGAGCCCACGCTTTCGCGTGAGGAGCTCGCTGCCATGAAGGTCGCCGAACTGCGCGAGAAGGCCAAGGAGTTCGAGATCGAGACGACCGGCAAGAAGAAAGCCGAGCTCGTCGAGGAGATCTACGTCACCGCCGCGAAGGCCGAGGGCTTCCGCGACATCAAGGGCATTCTGCAGATTCGCCCGGATAGCTCCGGCATCATCCACGCCCATGGCTACATGAAGTCCAACGACGACGCCTTCGTGCCCGCCTACCTCATCCGCTCCGCGCGCCTGCGCACGGGCGACGTCATCGAGGGCTCGCTGCGTCCTTCGCGCGGCGGCGACAAGCGCGCCGGCCTCGCCAAAATCACGACCGTCAACGGTCTGGACCCCGAGCAGATTCGCAACCGCCCCAAGTTCGGCGACCTCACCCCGGTCTATCCCAACGAGCCGCTGCGCATGGAGCACGGCAAGGACTCCATTACCGGTCGCGCCATCGACATCGTGTCGCCGATCGGCAAGGGCCAGCGTGGCCTGATCGTGTCCCCGCCCAAGGCCGGCAAGACCACGATCCTCAAGAAGATCTGCCAGTCCATCTCGATTAACAACCCCGAGGTGCACCTCATCTGCCTGCTCGTCGACGAGCGCCCCGAAGAGGTCACCGATATGCAGCGTTCCATCAAGGGCGAGGTTGTGGCGTCGACCTTCGATATGCCCGCCGACAACCACACTCGCGTGGCAGAGCTCGTCATCGAGCGCGCCAAGCGCATCGTGGAGCTGGGTGGCGACGTCGTGGTGGTGCTCGACTCCATCACGCGCCTCGCCCGCGCCTACAACTTGGCGGCGCCCGCCTCGGGCCGCATCCTTTCGGGCGGCGTCGATTCGGCGGCCCTATATCCGCCCAAGCGCTTCCTGGGTGCAGCCCGCAATATCGAGAACGGTGGCTCGCTTACCATCCTGGCCTCTGCCCTCATCGACACCGGTTCCAAGATGGACGAAGTCATCTTTGAGGAGTTCAAGGGCACCGGCAACATGGAGCTTAAGCTCGACCGCGACCTGGCCGACCGCCGCATCTTCCCGGCTATCGACCCCGTTGCCTCCGGTACGCGTAACGAGGACCTGTTGGTCGACGAGCAGATGCGTCCGTTTGTCTTTGGTCTGCGTCGCATTCTTGCCGGCATGAACAACACCGAGCGCGCAGCCGCATCGTTTATCAAGGGTCTTAAGGGCACCAACACCAACCAGGAGTTCCTGGTGCGTTCGGCCAAAAAACACAGCGACTACGAGCAGACGTTCTAGGTTGTCATCCACGCGCAGCGATAGTCATCAATGCGATAAAGGGTCGGGGCTTTGAGCCTCGGCCCTTTTCTATAGCGCCGCTCCGCGCTTATTTTTGACCGTAAGACCGACGAGCAGCAGGTTTCCCGTTTCAATCCGACATCGTCACTTGCAATCGACAGGACGGTTTCGCATAATAACTTTTAAGCTTCGCGACGGAAAACGCAGATGAAACGAACCATATACCGTTGCTTTGGGGCATAGCCCCGCTTCATCTTCTCTCGCGCAGCCAACTGAATGATGCGATTTGGGTGCTGGAAGATGGGGAGAGCTCATGGCTTCTTCTGATGCAACACAACGAGCAGTCCTTGCCGGACTTTCGTGCGGGATCGGCCTTGCCGCTCCCGTGGTTATGTATGCCGCGACGCTGCCGTTTTCGTCGGTGAACGAGACGGTCGTGGCGGGTGCAGTTCCCTTCGCCGTGGGCGCGGTGGCGGGCGTGGGTATCTATGCCGCCTCGCTGGGTATCTCCGAGTATCGTGCGCAGCGTGAAGAGCGTCTGTTCCAGCCCGATGCCATGGGCGGTGCCGCCAATCTCAATCAGCATCAAAGCGAGTTCAAGACCGCCTCGATTCCAGCTCAGCAGCAGGATGCGATTCCGTACGCTGCGGCTTCTGCTTCTCAGGCTCAGTCGGAGCAGTCTACCTCGGCATTCCTTTCCGGCCTGACTGGTGCGTTCCAGCGCCGTCATGCCGATGATGGTGTCCCTACCATCGCTCGAGCCGCAGATGCTATGGACGAGGCCGAGGCTTGGTCCATGATCGACAGCATGCTCGACGACGATTCGCCGGTGAGCTGCGACCCTGCACGCTCGCGCGACGTCTATCAAGTCGCCATCAACGAGCTCACCAACGGCGGGCAGTCCGGCTCCTTCAATCGCGACGACATCGCCGCCGCGGCACGCGCCGTGTCTGGCTCCCAGGCCGCCCCTGCGGGCAGCACGGCGGCTTTCGTGGCACTCGTCGCCAACGCGGCAGCCAATAACGCCTACAGCGCTACCTCGGCGGACGCGAACGCTTCTGCCGATAATTCGTACGTTGATGAAGCCATGACCGCGGACGAGGAGGCCGTTGCCGCCCGCCGCGCCGCCGAAAGCTCGCTTTGGGGCGCTCCTGCCCAGCAGCAGGCGGCTGAGGCTGCGCCGTACAACGCAAACCTCGCCAGCATGCCTATCATCTCCGGTGTCGCGGACATCGATCTCGATGACCTCGATGAGCCTGCAGCCATCACCGCATCGATTGATGCCCAAGATCGCATCGACACCGGCGACCTTCCGGACGCTTCGCTCGAGGTTGATGTCCCTATGGCCGATTACTCAGGCCACGAGGACATGTGGGCCGCCGCCACCGCGATTCTGGATGAGATTGACGAGCCTGCTCCTGTTGCAGCCCCCGCTCCCGTCACTGCCCCTCAGCCTGCTGCCCCCGCCTATGTCGGCCGTCACAGCGCTGTGTTCCCCGAGGATACTGCCCGCATCTCGCGTGAGAGCATCGAGCGAGCCGAGGCTATTGCCGCCGGCATTATGGAAAATCGTCGTCACGAGCGCGTCAATCAGATCCTCGAGGAAGAGATCGAGCGCCTGCAGTCCTCTACCGCCAAGCGTACGGGCCGTGCCTATCTGAGCGTTATCGAGGGCGGTACCGCCAGCTTCGCGCCGCTCCGCGCGGAGGCATAACTTCTGCATGGTTAAGATCAATCGAAAATGGGCGGTCGTGACCTGCCTGATGGCGCTCTTGATCTGGGGCAATTCGCTGGTTCCCGGCTCGGGGTCGGGCTCGCTGAGCCTAACGGTCATGGAAGCTATCCGCGGTTTCCTGCACGGCGTGGGACTTCCATATGCATGGGTGACCAACTTTGTTGTTCGCAAGTGCGCGCATTTTACCGAGTATATGGTGCTTGGTATCTTGGCAACGCACGCCTTTGATTTTGAGGGCCGGCGCACCTTTGACGTGCTGCTGCCCACGGCGGTGTTCCTGCTGCTGATTCCCTCGATCGACGAGACGATTCAGCTCTTTGTGCCGGGACGCGCCGGCATGATCACCGATGTGATGATCGACTGCTGTGGTGCGGCAACGGGCGTTGTGCTCCGATATCTCTTACGGCCGCTGATGCGCGCCAAAAAAGCCGCCTAGGACGTATTGTTTGGTCCTAGGCGGCCTTTTTTATTTGAGGGCTTATATGAGGCGTGGTGGCGTCGTTCCGTAGGTCGGATTTGCCGGGCGCGCCACGCCCTGTGGGTGCGTCTGCTACTGAAGCGCCTGAGCGCCCAGGGCCAAGCAGCCCATAATGCCCTGTTTGCCCTCGAGGCTGTTGTTGACGATATAGCTATCAATGTCGGCCATCTCGGGCGTGACGATGTAGCCGTTGAGCATCTCGGCGCACTTCTTGCGCGCGAGCGGCACGATGGGGGTGTGGTCGGCCACGCCGCCACCGATGACGATCTTTTGCGGTGCGTAGCACAGGATGTAGGTCATGAGCGCCTGCGCCAGATAGCCGGCGAGCAGGTCCATGGCCTCCGGGTCATCGGCCATCTCTCCGGCGCTCTTGCCACCCCAGCGCTTTTTGACGCCGGGACCGGCGATGAGGCCCTCGAGGCAGTTGTCGTGGAAGGGGCAGCCGCTGTGCTCGCCGATGGTGTCGCGCGGGTCGCGCGTGACCAGGATGTGGCCGGCCTCGGGGTGCATTTAGTGCCGGGCCGTCCTTACCCGCGCGGTTCGATTTTATCACGCAGAGACTTGAGGTTCTCCAGTGCCGCGTTAAGCGTCTCGTCTCGTTTGGCAAAGTGGAAACGAATCAGATGGTTGACGGGCTCGCGGAAGAAGCTCGAGCCGGGCACGGCGCCCACGCCCACCTTGGAGGCCAAATCCTCGCAGAAGTCGAGGTCGCTGTTATAGCCAAACTCCGAGATATCCATCATCACGTAGTAGGCGCCCTGCGGCACGTTGTGCGTGAGTCCGATGCTGTCGAGTCCCTGACAGAATAGGTCGCGCTTGGCGGTGTAGAGGTCGAGGACCTCCTGGTAATAGCTGTCGTCGAAGTTGAGGGCGGTGACGACGGCCTCTTGCAGGGGAGCGGCGGCGCCCACGGTGAGGAAGTCGTGAACCTTTTTGATGCGCTCGGTGATTTCGGCAGGAGCGATGGTGTAGCCCAGGCGCCAGCCGGTGATGGAGTAGGTCTTGGATAGCGAGCTGCAACTGATGGTGCGCTCAAACATGCCGGGCAGCGTGGCCATGTACACGTGCTCGTGGGGCGCGTAGACGATGTGCTCGTAGACCTCGTCGGTGATGCAGTAGGCGTCATACTTTTTGCACAGGTCGGCGATAAGGGTGAGCTCCTCGCGGGTAAAGACCTTGCCGCAGGGGTTGGACGGGTTGCATAGAACGATCGCCTTGGGATCGTTGTCGCGGAAGGCCGCCTCCAGGACCTCACGGTCAAAGTCAAAGGTGGGCGGGTTGAGCGGCACGTAGATAGGCTCCGCACCCGAAAGGATCGTGTCGGCGCCGTAGTTCTCGTAGAACGGCGAGAAGATGACGACCTTGTCGCCGGGGTTCGTGATCGTCATCATGGCGGCCATCATGGCCTCGGTGGAGCCGCAGGTGACCACGATGTTCTCGTTGGGGTTGATCGATATGCCCATAAAGTGCTCCTGCTTGGCGGCAAGCGCCTCACGCATGGCCTGGGAGCCCCAGGTGATGGAGTACTGGTGGTAAAGCGGCTTGGGGTCGGTGGCGATGGTGCTGAGGCTATCGAGCAGCTGCGCCGGGGGATCGAAGTCAGGGAAGCCCTGCGACAGGTTGACGGCGCCATACTTGTTGGAGATGCGCGTCATACGGCGGATGACGGAATCGGTAAACGCCGCCGTGCGGTTGGAGAGTTCTTTCATGCCTATCCTTTCGAGCATTGGGTGGAGCAAGTTTACTCCTATGGAACCGGTGGGATTTGCTCGAAACGGCCTCGAAAAACTCTTTTCAAAATTCTTGAAAATTGGGGCTTGCATCGCGTGGCGTTCCTTGCAATAATAGTCGAGCGCGAAGCGCACAGGACACGGTGGGTGTAGCTCAGTTGGCTAGAGCGACGGGTTGTGGTCCCGTAGGTCGAGGGTTCGAGTCCCTTTACCCACCCCAGTTCTTGCTTCGTGTTGATATCGGGTCGTTAGCTCAGTTGGTAGAGCAGGGGACTCTTAATCCCAAGGTCCAGGGTTCGACCCCCTGACGGCCCACCAAAGCATGTTTAGACGGTCAACGAAAGTTGGCCGTCTTTTTTGTTGACCTTTCATGGGGTCGAACCCGAAAGGGCACGGCCGCTTTCACAGATCGAGTCTACCCTGGGGATCGGTAAAACCGTCAGTACCTTCCTTGAGTTTCTTCTCCGCTGCCTTCACGCGACGCTCGAGCTTTTTTGTATCCTCGGCAGGTGGCAGGTTCTCGGGGACAATTCCGCGGTCGATGAGGCTGCCACGCACGCTTGTGTTGTTCTCGACGTGCTCTTGCTTGATCTGGTCCAGACCGTACAGGTCGTGTTCCTCGGCGTTGAAGGCCGTCATCGAGTTCGTAAGGTCCTTTGCTTTGATGAGGACATCGGCTAACCTGTCCGCCAATGCCGCGCTCTTGGATATGCCGAGCTGCTGCTTCATTTCCGCCGTGCTTCTGCCGCCGAATAACGCTTCGTCGCCCTTCGACTTGATGATCGCGAATCCTTTGGAGTCCACGCCGCGTTTGAACGCAATACCCGAGAGCTGTTTCTCTGAATCGGATAGCGAGTGGCGCGCCTGTAAGCGCTGAATCTCTGCGAAGCGCTGCTCTATGAGCTCTTGGCGGCGCGTCTGCACGGCAAAGTATGCCTGGGCGAGCGCGATCTCTGGCTTGTTTGAATCTCCGTTTTGGGCGATTAAATAGCATGCGTAGCGTGTCAGCTTGTAGTCTTTTACGGCTCGTTTGGCGATGCCGGCATCTACCATTTTGCTGGCCTCAGCAAAATGGGCGGCAACAGGCATTTTATTGGTGTCACACGATGCCATGGATCTCTTAACCGCAGTCTCAAAATTACGCCATTGGGTGTATCCGAGGGGCTCCATTAAATCGCGTGCGAGCCAATACTCAACGCCGTCTTCTACATGGGCGTAGCTGTCAAGTTTGACACGCCACTTCTCGATATCTCTACTGTCCATATCTCCCCCTCGCTGATCTATTGTCTATGCGGGCTTTGCCCGCTCTGTATTCGGAGTAAGGATACGCTGCCGTGCGGACACGTATGGGCCCCGTGCCACTTCGAGTTCACGGGGGCCATAGATATCGATTAGTTGTGTTCTGCTTTAGATAGGTGTTCAGTTTAGTCTGCTCGATAATGGGAACCGAGACTTTCGGTTCGGTTGCGCATGGCTTTGACCATTTCCTGTGCTAGCTGAATCTGCGATTCCAAGCGGGCAAGGGCTGCGACTTGGCTGTCATGAGCGTTTCGCATTCTCAGAGTCGTTGCTTCCGCCTTCAGGCTCTCAATCTCCTGCAGCGCTGTGTAGAGGCCCGTCTCGGTGCGGTTGATCATGCAATAGGTACTCATCGTATGCTTAAGGCTGCGTGTCAGGCGTTCGGCATCTGTTGTGGCAATGCCGTACTGGGGGAGGGCGATATCCGCCTTCAGGGCTGCCTCAGGTGCATTCTGTGCTGCCTGGGCTGCCGATGCGCCCGCGATGCGCCCAAATACGATGCCGTTGGCGCTCGACAGGCCTCCGATGCGATCGGCGCCGTGCATGCCGCCTGTCGCCTCGCCGCAGGCATACAGGCCTTCAACGCCCGTGTACGCAGTCTTGTCTATTTTGATGCCGCCATTGGCAGCGTGGGCATACATCGCCACACGCATCTCGTCGGTCGGTGCGATGCCGTGCTCGTCTTGCAGCCAGGTGGCAAAGGTCTGCACAAACTCGGGGACGTCCTCGCGGGGGAAGTCGTAGTGGAGCGCCAGGCCTTCGGCGCCTGCTTGATCGATGGCAAGATCGATGGCGCGGGAAGCTAGGCGCGAAGTGAAGGGACCATATCCGGAGCGTTGCTCAAGCAGATCGTCCAGCATGTCGTCGGCGATATCGACCGGCTGGTCTACATGTACGTAACGCCAGGTCTTTTCGTTAAAGACAAGGTTTCGCTTAGGCTCGATGAAGCCGGTCATCATCTGCATGAACTCTATATTAGAAAGGGACGCACCGTGCGCCAGCGCGATTCCCTGTGATGAGCTGAGTACGTCGGCGGAAGTGAGGCTGCGCTCGAATAGGCCGCCGGTGCCGCCCGCAGCAATGATAGTGGCCTTAGCTGCCATGGGCACGAGATGCTCGCTTGCGCGGTCGTAGAGTACGGCGCCGGCAATCTTCCCGGTTGTATCCTCAACAAGGTCTATAAGCTCGTGGCGGGGGAGCAGGCGAATGCTGAGAGACTCGATCTGGGCCATACACGCGTCCTCAAGGGGCTTGCGGGTGAGGCCGCGCCACATGCGCGTCTTGTGGTCAAAGCAGGGGATAAACTGCTTTTGCTGAGCGCTCTCAGCACTTTGCGGACGCTGAAGCTCAACGCCCAGGTCTTGCTCGAGCCATTCAATTGCCTGGGGAATGCCGTGGACAAACGTCTGGACAAGCGTAGGGTCGGCGACGCCGCCGCCCACGGTCTGGATGGTGTTGATGAGGTCCTGTTCGTCGGCCGCGTCGGTGGGACCGATAAGCCCCAGGCCCCAGGTTCCGGGGAAGAAGCTCGATCCACTCATAGTTTTGCCGGCGCTTGCCACAGTGACGGTTGCGCCCGCGCGTGCCGCTTCGATGGCGGCGCAAAGGCCCGCAATGCCAGATCCAATTACCAGTACGTCAGTTGATTCCATCGGATTCCTTTCTCGTCCGGCTCATTGTCGCACGGGTGATCGGTAATGGGGCCGCAAAGACTCGGCAAATCGGTAAAGGGCAATTATGACAGGTGGGCGTCATGGACGCTCTGACATTCCATCTCGTTACATCTCGTATTTCGCCACAACTGATATATCGGCATTAGTTACCCTGCGACTGCGCAAACAAAAAGAGCCGCTACCCGGGTGGATAGCGGCTCCAAAGCTCAACTATATGAGCATCGCGCGGGCGCGATTAGGCCTTGAGGGCCTCCTCGACGGCGACAGCGCAGGCGACGGTGGCACCGACCATGGGGTTGTTGCCCATGCCGATGAGACCCATCATGTCAACGTGCGCAGGCACGGAGGAAGAACCGGCGAACTGGGCGTCGGAGTGCATACGGCCCATGGTGTCGGTCATGCCGT
>CALJDJ010000020.1 GCA_938023705.1 uncultured Collinsella sp. | reverse complement strand
TGCCTCCCTTTTCTCGAACCTTAATTTCAAAGTCCAAGAAATGGGATGCAGTTCAGCGGCGCCCCGCGAAGAGTGTCCCCAAATTAGCTACCCTGCCGGGTTGCTGCTGCTAGGCGAGGGCGGCCATGATGGTGCGGGCGACACCGTCGTGGTCGTTGTCGTATTCGGTGATGGCGTCGGCGGCCTCGCGGTCCTCGGTCTCGGCGTTGATCATGGCCATGCCATGGCCCGCTGCCTGCAGCATGGGGATGTCGTTGATGTTGTCGCCGAACGCCCAGGCGTCGGCGAGACGCTCGCCCAAGTGCTCGCATAGCCACGTGAGGGCCGTTCCCTTGGTGGCGCCCTCGCCCATGACCTCGATATTCATGGCGTACGAACGTGTGACCTCAATGCCTCCGAGCGTGTCGAGCTCCGCCGCGATGACGTCGCGATCGGCCGGGTCGTGCCAGTACATGGCGATGCGTTCGAGCGTCTCGACCTCGTCGATCTTGCTGTCGATATTCATGTCGATCGGTGTTCGTGTGCGCTTGAGCGAAGCCGCGATGTGGGGGTCGCCGCCGCAGAATTCGTCCAGGCGCGTGTAGAGCGAGCGGGGGAGGAAGCACTGCCCGTCCGCGAAGATATCGAAGGTCACATCGTGGCCGGCGGCAATGCGATGGATGCGGTGGGCAATGCCACGGTCGAGCGGACGGCTCAAGATGCACGTGGCGCGCGAGGCGTCGGTGGGCGTATCCTCGTCGAGCTGCCAGACGCTGGCGCCGTTGGCACAGACCGCGTAGTGCACGGCGGGATGGGCGAGAATGGGCTCAAAGATGCCCGACAGTGGACGTCCCGTGCAGGGAACAAACTCGATGCCACGATGTGCGAGCTCGTCGAGCATCGCCCAGGTGGCATCGCTCATTTGCTTATCGCTCGTCAGCAGCGTCCCATCCATATCGGAAAACACAATCATTTGATGCGGCCCTTTCTACTGGCATAAAAAGCGTGGCCGAGGGCTTGGGTCCCTGGCCACGCTCGAGTTCTATAACGGTCCGCGTCCTAGCGGTCGGCGAGCGGCTTGTACTCCAGCGGCTCGATCACCGGACGATAGGCGGGGCGGATGATACGGTGCGCGCAGAAGAGCTCTTCCATGCGGTGTGCCGACCAGCCGGCCATGCGGGCGACGGCGAATAGCGGCGTAAAGAGCGTTTCGGGCACGCCGAGCATCTTGTAGATAAAGCCTGTGTACAGGTCGATGTTGGCGCAGATGGGCTTGGTCATGCCGTGGTCGCGCATCACCTGCGGTGCCAGGCGCTCGATGCGCTCGATGAGTGCGAACTCTTCGCCCAAGTCCTTCTTGGCTGCCAGTGAGCGCGCGTAACGGCGGCACACCTCGGCACGCGGGTCGCTCAGCGTGTAGACGGCGTGGCCCATACCGTAGATGAGACCCGTGCCGTCGAAGGCCTGCTTGTCGAGAATCTTGCCCAGGTAGGCTGCAACCTCGTCCTCGTCCTCCCAGTTGGAGACATGCGCGCGGATGTCCTCGTGCATAGACACGACCTTGGCATTGGCACCGCCGTGGCGCGGGCCCTTGAGCGAGCCGATAGCCGCGGCGTAAGCGGAATACGGGTCGGTTGCCGAAGAGGACAGCACGCGGCAGGCGAAGGTGGAGTTGTTGCCGCCGCCGTGCTCGGCATGCAGCATGAGCATAACGTCGAGCAGCATCGCCTCATCGCGGGTGAATGCCATGCCGCCGCGCAGGACCTGTAGGATGGTCTCGGCGGTGGAGAGACCGGGCGTGGGGTGCGGCACGTGAACCTCGGAGCCGCGAAGCTTGGCGATCGAGGCCATGTGTGCGAAGGCGGCGATGCGCGGGAGACGTGCGAGCATGGAAATGGCGACGTCGATTTCGTGCTCGGGCGTGATCACGTCTGGTTCGGCATCGAAGGCGTAGAGCAGCAGCACGGCGCGCTGGAGCACGTTCATGATGCTCGACGACACCGTGGTCATAGGGAACTCTTTGACGTACTCGTCGCTCAGATGTCTAAAGGCGCCCAGGCGCTCGCAAAAGCCGTCGAGCTCTTCCTTGTTGGGCAGCGAACCCGTGATAAGCAGATAGGCGACTTCCTCGTAGCCGTAGCGATTCTCGGCCTGGGCATTGTTGACCAGATCCTCGATGCTGTAGCCGCGAAGCGTGAGCTTGCCCTGATCGGGCACGACCTTTCCGTCGACCTTGTTGTAGCCGTGCACATCCGAGATGCGAGTGAGGCCCGCGACCACGCCCGAGCCGTCGGCATTGCGCAGGCCGCGCTTGACATTGTGCTCAACAAACAGGCCCTCGTCATAAGGGTCGGTCGGCAGGCCGTGGTAGAGGTTTTCGCTCTCAGACGAAATCTGGCGGCTTGCTTCGTAATCCAAGACCAGACGGCTCAGGTGGTCGTCGAAGCGGTAGTAGATTTTCTTGGCGTCGTAGGCCATGTGCGCTCCTCTCCGGGCCATGTGGTGACGTTGCGCCTGGGCGCACGTTGGGCCGTCTCCACGCAGCCTGTTCGCTACAGGCGGTACATAAAGTTAAAGACGTCCTCGCGCTGGATGGACACGTTGACGCCCGAAAGCTCGCCGGCCTCGGCCAGGGCCTTCTGCAGCTCGGCAAAGTCGAGCTTGGACTCGGCGGTGTCGGCCAGCATGGTCATGGTGAAGATGTCCTCGATAATGGACTGCGTGATGTCGCGGATGTCGACGTTGGCCTCGCCCAGAACGCGGGTGACGCCGGCGACGATGCCGGGGCGGTTCTTGCCAAGGACGGTGATGACGATACGGGAGGACGAGATCTCGGCCATGGGAAACCCTTTCGCGTGATTGCGGCGCGCGCGGGGCGCTCCGCTACGGTACAGTGTTCATCATTGTACCTGTCTGGCGCAAAAAAGGCGCGCTCGCTGCGGCGTTACATGCCTGCAACATGAGCGTAAGGGGGAAGGCCGTACGGGGAAGAGCCGTCTGGCGCGTGTCCGGCTCGTGTTGGGTTGATTTCCGATCTCAGCCGAACACATTGAGCGGACAGGCCGTTCCCGCAGTCAGCCGAACGCCTCCGACGGCTGATTCCGAACTGGAAGCGGAGGGCATCCCCGCCCTTCGGTAGGGGATACCGCTCCGCGGCGCATGCCGCGGGCGGCGCCCCTATCGGACCACCGTGACCTCAGTTGGGATGGGCCCAGCACTGCCGCGTACTCGGTGAGCTAGAGCCAACTGTTCGTCTTCACGTCGCGTATGGCGATATTTCGGTCGTCCGGCTCGGTGATGCCGTAGCCGAACGCCTGGAGCGTCTCGATGGACTCCTGGATCCTCTGTTGGAACATGGGACCCGGATCGACCCTCGGCTCGAGGTGCCCGCGCCAAAGGCACGGCGTGGCGCGCAGCATGTTATCGATTTTGGAGATGGGCTCGATGTCGGCGTAGACGTTGAGCGTCGCCATGGCGTCCTTGTGGCCGAGGATCGATTGGAGCGCCTTGATATCGCCGCCTTGGCGGATCCACTGCGTTGCGAACGTGTGGCGAAGGCCGTGGAACGTGATCAGCTCGTCGTTGGTGCCCATGAGGCCGTTGGTCTCCGAGAACGTCTTGAACGCCCTGCGGATATAGCTTGTCGTCGCGAAGGTCGCGCCCGGCTCCGACAGGATGTAGCAGTCCCCGATCTCGACCGCCCCGGTAAGGCCGCGCAAGCGCAGCTTTCCGCAGTCGATCTCGTGGGTCTCCTTCAGGAAGGGGAGTAGGCCGACCGGGTCGATGGGGATACCCCTGGCGTCATGGGTCTTGGTGTCCTTGATGAACGAACCCATTCCCTTCGCGTACGCCACCGAGTGTCTGATCGAGATCAGGCCCGTCTCGAAATCCACATCGCACCACCGAAGGCCGCAGACCTCGCCGATTCGCATCCCCGTGTGCAGGGCGAGTACGACCGCCCTCTAATCCTCGGCGGACCAATCGAGTCCGAACTCCTTTCGGGCATCCTCTTCGCTCATGACTTCGAGAAGGTCTCCGGGTTGGCAACGAAGGGCGAGGCATAGCTGCTCGAGTGTGTTGAAGCGAATGCCGCGAATATGCCCTTTTTTAATACGGGACAGGTTCACGGGCGTGGTTCCAATCCTTTCGGCAAGTTCGTTCGAGGAAATCTTTCGCTCGGCCATGATCTTGTCGAGGCGAACAATTACGGGCATGGCGTTTCCTTACGCAATCTCGTCGGAGTCGAGGTACAGCTCTCGGGCGTACAAGAAGAGCTGGGAAAGCATGAACAGGACGATGCCGAGAACCAGAGAGGTCCAATCGAATGATGAAGCGATCTCTTGGGCGCCGACGGCCCCCTCGCCGCCAAACATCGAAACGGAGGTTTTGAGTGAGCCGGCGTAGAGGCTGGTGGCAGCTTGAACAACGAAGAGAATGCCGAGCACCTTCAAGCATGTCGCAGACCCTTTCTTGAAGGGGTCTCCGCTCTTGATCGTCCACACGAGAACGGCGCTGAGGATGGTCGTAGCGATACCGATGACGGCAGGGACCAATGTCGAGATCGCAAGGGCTGGATACGCGGGGGAGTCTGCAATTACAGGGTTGTCGAGCACTTCGATTGCTGGCTTTAAGGAGAACGCCACTTGTGCGATGGCGGTGGCGCAAAGGGTCGCAGAGGCTATCGCACATGCGATGCGGAAGGAATGAAGCCGGGGAGTGCGATTGTCGGAACTCATAATAACCTCCGAAGAATTTAAAAAACTCAGGTTACTTTTTAACAGTTTATGTTAAATTGACTTTGCCTGCAAGTAATCACAGCATGCTGCAACCGAAACCCCTCTAGATTGGAGAGGATTATGTTCAGTACTGTTAAGTCGTGTAAGCTCTTGGTTTTCCTCGGCCTCGCTCTTTGTCTGTTGCTGCCGGGAGCCCCCGCTTTTGCGGATACCCCGATGCCTCCTTCCCGGGAGAGCAGCCAGTGTGCCCTCGTTGAGCCCCTCGGGTATACGGACGACGTCGTCGATACCTACTGGAGCTACAGCTGTCCTCGCGGCGTAAGCGGGCACAGCATCTCGATGTTCAACATCTCTTACAAGACGATCTCCTACCGAAATGGCTATCGCCGATCCGCGCATCATAGGGATCCCGCCTCGCTGCAATGTGCTCCTGTGGTGTTCTTGGCACAACTGATAAATGGCAATTTGTCTATAGCACCTACTAGATGCGAGGAAGGGCCGAGCATTTTGTTCGGCCCCTCTGTTCCGACTGGATGAGGTTAAGGTTGGCGATGAATATGCTCAAAATCTCGAAGGCGATCTTTAGGTCGCTTCTCTCCTCCAGGTCGCTCTGTGTTGTCGTTGTTGCGTTGATGGTTCTTTGTGCTCTGCCCGTCTTCAGGAGCGCGGCTGGCATCGACGGACGGGTCGAATACCTCGAGTCGGGAATAACCCGTGTTGAGCAGGAATTGTCAGCATCCTATGCGGATGCGCTTGTGAATGCGGGGGAGGACGGTGTCTATACCTCTTCATCAAGCATGCCCGCGCTTCTGTACCCTCTTGCCGCGGGACGTCTTATCTTGGCACCGCTCTCTCCCCTACTTCCGTTTCTGCAGATATCGGATGGAGAGTACACCTATTATGACGGATCGAAGGAGTACTTGCTATGGGTCGCAACGGCCGTTGCCGTCTCGTTCCTTGCCGCGCGTCTTAACAAACGTGAAAAGCTCATCATCCAGGCACCGATGGGCGAGCTGGGTAGACTTGTTGCATCGAGCGTATGGGCGAGTGTTTTTGCAATGCTTGCCGTCCTCGCCATCAATCTTCCAGGGATAATCGCCGCGCTTGTGAAGAATGGCCCGGGCTCGCCGTTCTATCCGATAGGCTACATTCAATATGCGACTCCGGTTATCAAACCGGCTTGGCTGGTGTTCGCGCAGACGGCCATCTTGCAATTCTTGGTGGCAGCGTTCATCTCGCTTGTCGTTCACCTTGCCGTGAAGATTGCCAATAACCCTACGCTTGGAATCGTGTTCGTATGTGCCCTGATGGGGGTGACGATGGTTCCCGGGTATTACGGAAGATCCATCGCTTTACGTGAGTTCGCCCTGTTGAATCCCCTTACGTATGCGAACACTGAGTTGACCGTCGGCGCCTATAGCCCGTACCCGACAACGCAGATAGTGAATCTGCCTGGACTTTGCTTCGAGCGTGGCGCGATTGCCCTCGTATGCGCAATCGGGATCGAGGTGCTGGCAATTAGCCTGCTTTGCGTTGCTGGAAAGAGCGGCTGCGCGTGCCCGATATCCCCGATTTGTCTTGAGAGAGGTTCCTTCACTGCATCGAGAACGGCAACTCGTTCGAGCGCTTGTGCCTCCGCCGTTGCATACGTAAGAACGATGGGGAAACTGTTCCTGCGTTCTCCTACCCTCGCCGTATGCGCGATTGCAATGTCGACGACGATGCTGGCCCCGGCTCTGGTCGAGATGTTTCCTGACGCTGATAACGTTTCCGCTGTTCGGTATAGGGATGGGGAGCTCCGTTCAATAGATCGGTATCTAGAGCAGAACGCTGCGAATATGGACGTCGAGGGCAAAGCGGCCCTGGAAGACATGCGGGATGCTCTTTCGGGTTTCGTGTACGCGCCTATGCCTGCGGAGGGGTTTCGAAGCCTTGCGACGTACGAGCGCGCTCGAGGTGAGCTGGGCGCGGCAGATGCGACTCTCCTGCAATCGATCGGAATCGAGCCGGAGACTCCTTCTCGTGCGGAGGCGCGCGCCCTTCTGCTTGAGTCGATCGCGAGTTTGCCGGACCCCAAGGTTTACGAGTTAAGTACGAAGATGCCCCCATTAATCCTCCTTTCGTATCTCCAGGCAGCGCTTCCCTCCTTATTTTTGCTGTTGCCCGTGGTTGTCACATCGCTCGCGTGCGCCCACCTGCAGTGTCGTTCCCTTCTGGTTCTCCAGATCCCCGCAACAGCGCATGTGCGTTTTCTGACGGCTGTTGCGCTGGCTCTCCTGCTTGGCTTGGTGCTGCTTTTGGTGTCGATGGTTCCCGCTGTCGTTGTGTCCGTGATTAAGAACGGTGCGGGTGGATCGGAGTATCCCGTCGCTCTCATTCGGGCGGGAGCTTCGACAACGTCCATGGTGGGGGAGGCGGTGTTGTGCAGTATTCCGTTGCTGGTCATGGCATACGGCGTGATTTCCGTCGTCGCTGCGTTGACAGCAGCGATTAGCCGCAACCCCGTTGTCACCGGAATGGTTTGCGCGGTTCTCTTGGTGTTGGGTTCGTTGAGCGCTCATGTTGAAAGCGTGGGCATGGGCGTCGCGCTGCTGGCTCCATTCGCCTCGTTTGATCCCGCTTCCCAGGTGGGGACGATTGGGTTCCTTGGGCGAGGGACGAACGCGATGCCTTTTGGAGAGGTCGTCGGCGCATCGGGCGCTCTGCTGGTGGTCTTGGGCGCCGTATCTCCGTTGATGGTGCGCCTGAGTGTTCCAAAGATCGAAAGGGGATGATCTCGATGATTGACCTTCAAACGCTGACGATCTCTTATGGAAAGAAGGTGCTCGTAGATTCGGTGAACGCTGAGTTTGCCCCGGGTACGGTCTACGGTCTCGTCGCTCCGAACGGGCATGGAAAGACGACGTTGCTGCGTGCGATGGCAGGTTTGCCGGGTCCTCGCGTGGACGGGAGCATCGTTCTGGATGAGGTGCAGGGTACGGGTGCGAGAGAGGTCCGTTCTATGATCTTCTATGCACCTGGTGAGGGGACGCTGCTGTATCCCGGATTGCGTGCGGAAGATCACCTCAAGATGGTTTGCGATATGTGGCCGCATGCTCGCGATATCGAAGAGATAGTGGAACAAACGCAGATAGGCGAGTTCGCGAAGATGAGGATCCGCACTCTGAGCCAGGGCATGAAGCAGCAGCTTACCCTGGCGATTGCGTATGCGACGGGCGCGCGGTACCTTCTATTAGATGAGCCCATGAACGCGCTCGACCCCAGCAGGGTGGACTTGCATTCCGAGATTCTCAGGAAGCTGGCCGATTCTGGTACGTGCATCATCATGTCATCCCACATCTTGGATTCGGTCGATAGGCTGTGCGATGAGATTCTGTTTTTGAAGGATGGGAGGCTCATTAGAAGCATTCCGCAAGATGATGCTGCGCCGAAGTCTCCTGGATCCCATTTCGCAAAGCCTGCCGGACGCGCCGAGGGTGCGCTAAGCACGTATCGGCGACTCTACGAAAAGGGCGGGTAGAAATGCAAGTTAAAAATCTATGTGGCCAATGTGATACCGTTGAACCTGCATATCGATACCGCTCAGCCATTCGCCTCGCCCCCGTCGCACGTATCTTCATCCGGTCTGTTACTTTTAATCTAACAATTCTTTGAGGAACGTAGGTGCTTCTAAATGTACTGTCGACTTCTTCTCAAACTAATCCTAAGAGACAAGGCCGTATGGATTTGTACGCTCGTTCTCGCTGCAGCCTTTTCCGTCCCCATTGCGTTCAATTCACCCATCTACGGGCCCTTCTTTATGAAACAGGGCATGCAGAGCTTTGTCGACGCATTCAATACGCGCGCGCCCCAGGCCAGCGGCACAGACCTATCTCCAGAGCAGCAAAATGACGCGGAGCTTGCAAGATACGCGAACGCCGCCCTTGCCGCTCAAACCGACGCCGCCTTTCTCGATTCTGCCGAGAGCTACTACGCGCTCATGGGCGAAGGCTTCCAATCCGGGTCCATCGTGGGAGACCAAGAGACCAATGACGCAGCGCTCGCATATTGCCGTGCCCTGAGCAGCTCCGGCATCACGGATATCCCGGCCTCCGCAAACGACCTGCCATTCCTTTCCTTCCTGCCTTACGCCATTGCCACGGCGCCGTCTTTCCTTCCCTTCATCCCCTTCCTTCTCTCGTCGATACTCGTGCTCGGCGCCACAAGGCCCGGGACCCTGGCGGCAAAGGCGCCCGCGCCCAAATTCCGGCGCCTTATCCAGATCGTGTTTTCGATAATCGTCGCGGGGACCGCGATGCTCCTCGCCGGCCTCGCACCCGGGGGCATTTACGCCTTGGTCCTAAACGGCTTCGGGCAAATTGGGTACCCGATCGCCTTCTTCCATGACGGCGCGCTTACCACCACGACCGCGGGAAACGTCTTCACAGCCCTGCTTCTCGCGCTGCTTGCGGGCGGAACCTTGATATCCGTTTGCTCCGCCGTCCTATCGACCGCAACGAGGCGCGTCCTCGCGGGCCCCCTTACCTCCGCGCTGCTTGTCGCGGCCCCGGCATTCCCGTTGCTGTCCGATTCGGCGCTGGAGCATAATGCCGTGCTCGGGCTCCTGCCGCTGGCCGTGTTCTCGCCTATCGAGGCAACGGGCTACGTAGGATGCTTCCCGACAGAATTCATTGGCTCCGGTTCAGGCAGCGCATCGATGCTTGCCGTGGCCCTGATATACGTCGCGGTCCTTTTTGCGGTCGGCGCCGTTGCGACACGTTCGCCCAAACAGTCTGGACCCGCGAAAAAGCGCCATGGGCTCGAGCTTCTGGACGTGAGCGTGGGATACGGAAGCACGACGATACTTTCAATCGGATCGCTTTTCTTGAGCCCGGGAACGGCGACGGGCCTCATTGCTCCCAACGGCTCGGGGAAAACCACCTTTCTTGAAGCGCTGTCGGGCCAATTTCCCACCCGTATCCACTCGGGAAGCCTGGTGGCAGACGGAATCAGCCAACGTCAATCAGCCGAATTTGCAGAACTCGTCTACCTGAGCTCTTCAGGCGGCACGGATCTTTACCCCACGCTATCAGCCCTCGAGCACCTTGCTTTCGTTAGGGAGGCGTGGAAATCGGCCACCGACATCGACTCGCTCTGCAGCTCCCTCGGAATCTCCTCATATCTCGACAAGCCGACCCGTAAACTCTCGACAGGAATGAAGCAGCAGGTAAAGCTTGCCATGGCGATATCGACCGATTGCCCGTACCTTATCCTCGATGAACCGCTGAACGGCCTCGATCCGGGAAAGCGGAAAACCTCCTGCGACGCGATGCGCAGCGAGGTGGCGCGGGGACGAAGCGTGCTCATTTCAAGCCATCTGCTCGACGACCTGGCAGACCTCACCAACTCGTTCTACTTCATCGAGGCCGGCACGCTCGTGGAAAAGATCAAGTCGTCCTCGCAGACGCTCAAGCAGGAATACCTCGATACATACGAGAGATGAATGTGGGGGAGTGTTCGGATGAAGTTGATATTTAAGGTCCAGCTCGTGTTGTGCCGAAAAGACCGTGAACCTTTTGTGGGACATGCGGCGCCGTGGTACCATAGCCGAGTTTGTTGTCTTGGTCGGAAACCAAGACGCCTTATGCGCTGATCGGTAACCAGCGCCTGACTAATAAGGAGTCCTACCATGAAGCAGGGTATCCATCCCCAGTATGTCGAGTGCACGGTGACGTGCTCCTGCGGCAACACCTTCAAGACGCACGCTACCGTGTCCGAGATGAAGGTCGAGCTTTGCAACGAGTGCCACCCGTTCTACACCGGCCAGCAGAAGTTCGTCGACACCGGTGGACGCGTCCAGCGCTTCGCCGACAAGTTCGGTGGCGCCGCTGCCGCCCAGCTCAAGAAGGCCGAGGAGGCCAAGGCTGCCAAGGCCGCCAAGGCTGCTGAGGCCGAGGCCGCTCGCAAGGCCGCCGCTGAGGCTAAGGCTGCCGAGAAGGCTAAGCGTGCCGCTAAGTTCGCCGAGGAGGCTGCCAAGCAGGCCGCCGAGGCTCCCGCAGAGGCTCCCGTCGAGGAGGCCGCTGCCGAGGCCGAGACCACCGAGGCTGCTGAGTAAATAGCTCGCCGCGGAATCACTCGCATTCATGGCATGAGGGCCGTGCATCCATTTGGGTGCGCGGCCCTTTTCTTTTTATTGGCGCAAGCTAACCTGTCCCCGTGGCACCAAATGGCAGAGAGACGGCGTTTGCTCAGATAAAACCTGCCAAAATAAACCTGTTCCATTGCGGCAGGTTGGTCATAGTTATTACGTGGCGGTCGAGGTCGACCGTATAGGCCGCGCCTTGTTTGGCTAAAGTACAATCATCTGTGTTTAACTCGCCCGCAGCTGCACGGCGTGGGCGATGGCCAAAAAGGAAAACCACATGGGATTCATGTCAAAGCTGCTGTCCTTTGGATCCGATAAGGACCTTAAGCGCTACTACAAGATCGTCGACCAGATCAACGGTCTTGAGCCCCAGTTTGAGAAGATGACCGAGGAGGAACTCCGCGGCCAGACCGATAAGTTCCGTGAGCGTTACGCCAACGGTGAGTCGCTCGACGACATGCTCCCCGAGGCCTTTGCCACCGTGCGCGAGGCTTCCAAGCGCACCATGGGTATGCGCCACTTTGACGTGCAGCTCATTGGCGCCATGGCACTGCACGAGGGCCACATCGCCGAGATGAAGACTGGCGAAGGCAAGACCCTCGTCTCCACGTTGGCCGGCTATCTCAACGCTATTGCCGGCAAGGGCGTGCACGTCGTTACTGTCAATGATTACCTTGCCAAGCGCGACTCCGAGTGGATGGGCCGCATCTACAAGTACCTGGGCATGACCGTCGGTCTGCTCCAGAACAACATGCCGCTCGAGCTCAAGCGCCCGGCCTACCAGGCCGACGTCACCTACGGCACCAACTCCGAGTTCGGCTTTGATTACCTGCGCGACAACATGGTTACCCGTCCCGAGCAGCGCGTGCAGCGCGGCCACAACTACGCCATCGTCGACGAGGTTGACTCCATCCTGATCGATGAGGCTCGCACCCCGCTGATCATCTCGGGCGCTGGCACCAAGTCCGCCAGTACCTACAAGGACTTCGCGCGTGCCGTGCGTGGCCTTGAGCGCGGCGAGGACGTGTCGCACGACATGCTTACCGCCACCGAGGACGTTGAACCCACGGGCGACTACGTCATGGACGAGGCCAAGCACACCATCGCTGCCACCGAGCGCGGTCTTAAGAAGATCGAGCGCCGCCTGGGTATCGATGACATCTATGCCGATCTCTCCGGCCAGCTGGTCAACCACCTGCAGCAGGCGCTGAAGGCCCAGTACATGTTCCACCGCGACAAGCAGTATGTGGTCACCAACGGCGAGGTCAAGATCGTCGACGAGTTCACCGGCCGCATTATGGAAGGCCGCCGTTACTCCGAGGGCCTGCACCAGGCCATCGAGGCCAAAGAGGGCGTGCTTGTACGCGAGGAGAACCAGACGCTGGCCACTATCACCTTGCAGAACTACTTCCGTCTGTATGACAAGCTCTCCGGCATGACCGGTACGGCACTCACCGAGGATGCCGAGTTCCGCGAGATCTACAAGCTGCCCGTCGAGGTCATCCCCTCCAACAAACCCGTTCAGCGTGTTGACCACGAGGACCTGGTGTACCGTACCATTCAGGCCAAGTACAACGCCGTCGCCGACGATGTCGAGCAGCGTCACGCCAAGGGCCAGCCGGTCCTGGTGGGCACCGTCTCCATCGAGAGCTCCGAGAAGCTGTCGGCCGCCCTTACCAAGCGCGGCATCGCGCACGAGGTCCTCAACGCCAAGCACCATGAGCGCGAGGCTCATATCGTTGCCCAGGCCGGACGCTACGGCGCCGTGACCATCGCTACCAACATGGCCGGTCGTGGTACCGACATCCTGTTGGGCGGCAACCCCGACGAGCTGGTGCGCGAGCGCCTTGAGTACGAGGGCCTGACCATGGAGGACGTGACGCCCGAGCAGCTTGAGCAGTTTAACGCCGAGGCCAAGGAGACCTGCAAGGCCGAGCGCGAGCGCGTGCTTGCCGCCGGCGGCCTGACCGTTATCGGCACCGAGCGCCACGAGTCCCGTCGTATCGACAACCAGCTGCGCGGCCGCTCCGGCCGTCAGGGCGATCCGGGCGAGACTCAGTTCTACCTGTCGCTCGAGGACGACCTCATGCGCCTGTTCGGCGGCGACAAGATGGACCGCGTCTCCAAGATGATGGTCACGGCCGACATGGGCGACGACATGCCCATCCAGCACAAGATCATCTCCAAGGCCGTCGAGAGCGCCCAGCACAAGGTCGAGAGCATCAACTTCTCCATGCGCAAGAGCGTCCTTGAGTACGACGACGTCATGAACAAGCAGCGCCAGGTCATCTACGCTGAGCGCAATAAGATTCTGGACGGCAAGGACCTGACCGACCACATCACCGAGGTCATGCACGACACCGTGTACCGCTGCGTTCAGGAGTTCTGCACCAAGGACAGTCACGATGGCGAGCGCGACCTGGAGGGCCTGCGCAAGTGGGTTGTGGAGCTCACCGGCCACATCGATACGCCGAAGTTCCCCGACGAGGATTATGAGGCTCTGGCTGCCGATGTCCTGGCTTACGTAGAGAAGTGCTACAACATGAAGGCCGAGCGCTTGGGCGAGGACCTGATGCGCGAGCTCAACACCCAGGTCATGCTGCGCGTCATCGATACCCGCTGGATGAACTACCTGCAGGAGATGGACTATCTCAAGACCGGCATCGGCCTGCGCGGCTTTGGCCAGCGCGACCCGCTGGTCGAGTACAAGACCGAGGCCTACGGCGCGTTCCAGATCCTCGTCGACACCATGTACGAGGATTACCTGCGCACGGTTCTGCGCATCGAGATCAAGGCTGCCCCGCGTGCCGTGGAGCACAAGGAGGAGCCCGCGCTCGAGGGTGCGCACTTCTCCGGTCCTGCCGAGGTCGATGGTGACAACGGCGACTCGGTGCTGCGCAAGCAGGCGCAGGTGCAGGCCCGCACGGCTGTCCAGGGTGGTCCGGCTGCCGTCAACAACGGTGGCAAGGTGACCACCTATCGCAAGTCCGAGAGCGACGATCCGTACGTCAACGTGGGCCGCAACGACCCGTGCCCCTGCGGTAGCGGCAAGAAGTTTAAGTACTGCCACGGCAGGAATCGTTAATGGCTGAGGCTTTAGAGGTAACGCCCGCCGAGCTGGACGCGTTTGCGGACCGGCTCGGCGAGGTCGAGTCGTATCTCCACTTGGACGAAAAGCGCACGCGCGTGACCGAGCTCGAGGCCAAAAGCGTGGCCCCCGGCTTTTGGGATGACGCCGACGCCGCCCGTGCCACCATGGAGGAAATCGCGCGCACCAAGGAAGATATCGCTGCCGTGGACAACGCGCGCGGCGAGCTTTCCGATGCCCGCGCCGCGCTGGAGCTTGCCGAGGAGATGGGGGATGACCCCGATGCCGCCGCCCTTCGCGAGGAGGCTACAGCCACGGCTGAGCGCCTGGCCCGTGCCATCGATGAGCTTGAGCTTTCGAGCTGGTTTACCGGTGAGTTCGATCACGGCGATGCCATTGTGACCATCAAGCCCGGACAGGGTGGTCTGGAGGCCCAGGACTGGACCTTCATGCTCTTTAAGATGTACATGAAGTACTGCCAGCGCCGCGGTTGGAAGGTCACCATCAACGATTGCCCCGCTGCTGAGGTCATCGGCATCGACCGCGCGACCTTTACCGTCGAGGGCAAGGACGCATTTGGCATGCTGCGCGCCGAGGCCGGCGTCCACCGCTTGGTGCGCATTAGCCCCACCGACGACAAGAAACGCCGCCAGACCACGTTCGCCGGCGTCGAGGTCATCCCCGTGCTACCCGATGATATCGATATCGAGATCAGCCCCGATGACATCCGCGTGGACGTGTACCACGCGAGCGGCCCGGGCGGCCAGGGCGTCAACACCACCGACTCCGCCGTGCGCGTGACGCATTTCCCCAGCGGCATTGTGGTCACCTGCCAAAACGAGCGCAGCCAGATCCAGAACAAGGCCGCGTGCATGCAGATCCTCAAGGCTCGCCTGTACGAGATTGAGCTCGAGAAGCGCGCCGAGGCCCTGGATGAGATTCGCGGACCCAAAACCACGATTGGTTTTGGCAACCAGATCCGCAGCTACGTGCTCTACCCGTATCAGATGGTTAAGGACCTACGCACGGGCGTTGAGACCAGCAACGTCGAGGCAGTTCTTGACGATGGCGACCTGGACCCGTTTGTTATTGGCTACCATCGCTGGGCCACTGGCAACGCTGACGCGGAGATCCCGTCTGCATAAACCGCCCGGTTTATGTGGAAATGGATAAAACCCTCCGAGCAGGGTGGTTTTGTATCCAAAGCAAACCCTGCGCAGGGGTGGTTTTTGTTCGGCGAATCGGTAGAATCGAATACAGCAAGAAGTTCGAAGCGCATCCGTTTGGGTGCGCTTTTTTGAGGGAGGTAGCATGGCATATCGTCTGGACATCAAGCGCATTCTATCGATGAACTTCTTTCACGACCTGCCCCAGATTATGTTGGGGTGTGCCTTGGCCGCCATCGCGACCGACCTGTTTTTGATTCCCAACGGCCTTGCTGCCGGTGGTGTTACGGGCCTTGCCACCATTATCCAGGCGGTCGGCGCATCGCGCGGCATATCGCTTCCCGTTGGTATTCAGACGATCGTGATGAACGCCTTGCTGTTGCTGGTCGTTATGCGCGAGGGCGGCATGTTCTACGTGGTGCAGACCGCGACGGGCTTTGTGCTGCTGGGCTTCTTTACCGATCTGTTCGCCCCGTTTGTAGCACCTCTGGCGGATGCGGACCTGATGCTCCCTGCCATGTGGGGCGGCATTATTACAGGCATCGGTTACGGCATGGTGCTGCGCGCCGGCGCCAACACCGGCGGCTCGGACACGATTGGCCAAATCATCTCGCGTAATACCTCGCTGCCCGTGGGCTCGACCGTCATGGCGATCGATGTTGCCGTATGCGCGCTGTCGGCTCCGGTCTTTTCAGTCGAAAATGCACTATATGCAGGCCTTTCGATGGTCATTAGCGGCTACGTGATCGATGCCGTGGTCGATGGTGGCAACAAACGCCGTATGGTACTCATCATCTCGGACAAGTTCCCTGATATCGCTGCCGATATCATGTATGGCCTGGGTCGTGGTTGTACCAAGTTTAAGGCGACTGGCATGTATTCGGGTGCCGAGAAGCCGGTGATCATGGTCATCGTGAGCCGTCGAGAGCTCAATACCCTCAAGACGATCGTGCGCGAGCGCGATCCTCACGCCATTGTGACGGTTGCCGATGTTACGGAAACCTTTGGCGAGGGATTCAAGGACATTAGCGCGTAGGGCCGACCGCGTCCCATCCAAAAGACGTTCACATTGATAAACCGTTTCATCAGCGGTTCTGCCTGCTCAATTGCTCAAATAATGATAAAAAGTCTGGTAAAGCCATCAGTTTCCAGCATAATGAAGGACGTACGTGCATCGCGGCTGGGTTGGGATTACCTTTCCATGCCGTGCGCATCTTGTCTAAAGAGGATGAAAGGAAGGCACAATGAGCGACGAAGAGCTCAAAAAGGTTGCCAACGAGGTAAGGAAGGGCATCGTCACCGGCGTGCACGCTGCCAAGTCCGGCCATCCGGGCGGTTCGCTCGGCGCTGCCGACATCATGACCTATCTGTACTTTGAGGAAATGAACGTCGACCCGGCCCATCCCCGCAAGGCCGGCCGCGATCGCTTTGTGCTTTCCAAGGGCCACTGTGCGCCTGGCCTGTACGCTGTGCTCGCCGAGCGTGGGTTCTTCCCCAAGGAGGATCTTGAGACGCTGCGCCACATCGGCAGCCACCTGCAGGGTCATCCCAACATGAACGACACTCCGGGCGTTGACATGTCCACCGGTTCGCTCGGCCAGGGCATCTCCGCCGCCGTGGGCATGGCCGTTGCCGCCAAGCACTGGGGCGACGACTATCGCACCTACGCCCTGCTAGGCGACGGCGAGAGCGAGGAGGGCCAGGTCTGGGAGGCCGCCATGTTTGCCGGCAACCAGCAGCTCGATAACCTCTGCGTGATCGTCGACCACAACGGCCTGCAGATCGACGGTCCCGTCGAGGAAGTCAACGACCCCATGCCGCTCGCCGACAAGTTCCGTGCCTTTAAGTTCCACGTGGTGGAGCTTGCCGACGGCAACGATTTCGATCAGATTCGCGCCGCCTTTGCCGAGGCTCGCGCCACCAAGGGTCAGCCTACTGCCATTATCGCCGAGACCACAAAGGGCAAGGGCGTGTCCTTTATGGAGAACCAGGTTGGTTGGCACGGCAAGGCCCCCAATGATGAACAGTTTGAGCAGGCCATGGCAGAGCTCACGGCCGCCGGAGAGGAGCTCTAGGATGGCAGACGTCAAGAAAATCGCCACGCGCGTAAGCTACGGCGAGGCCCTCGTCGAGCTCGCCAACGAGCACGATGACTTTGTGGTCCTCGACGCCGATCTGGCCGCCGCCACGCAGACCGGTAAGTTCAAGGCGGCCTGCCCCGACCGCTTCTTCGATGTGGGCATTGCCGAGAGCAACCTGATGGGCGTCGCCGCCGGTATCGCGACCACCGGTCGTGTTGCCTTCGCGAGTACCTTTGCCATGTTCGCTGCCGGTCGCGCCTTTGAGCAGGTTCGTAACTCCATCGGCTACCCGCACCTCAACGTTAAGATCGGTGCCACGCACGCCGGTATCTCGGTGGGCGAGGACGGTGCCACGCACCAGTGCTGCGAGGATATCGCCCTCATGCGCGTCATCCCCGGCATGACTGTGATCGTTCCGGCCGACGATGTCGAGGCCCGCGCCGTGACGCGCGCCGCCTACGAGTGCGACGGCCCCGTGTACATGCGCTTTGCCCGTCTGGCCTCGCCGGTTATCAACGACCCCGAGACCTACAAGTTCGAGTTGGGTAAGGGCATTGTCATGCGCGAGGGCGCCGATGTGACCATCATCGCCTGCGGCCTGATGGTCGGCGAGGCTCTCGAGGCCGCCGAGCAGCTTGCTGCCGAGGGCATCGATGCCGAGGTCATCAACATGCACACCATCAAGCCCATCGATGCCGACCTGATCGTCAAGAGCGCCACCAAGACCGGCCACGTCGTGACTGTCGAGGAGCACTCTGTGATCGGTGGCCTGGGCAGCGCCGTTGCCGACGTCCTGTGCGAGCAGTGCCCGACGCCGCTCAAGAAGATCGGTGTCAACGACACCTTCGGTGAGTCTGGCCCGGGTGCCGAGCTCCTGCACAAGTACGGCCTGGACGCCGCCAACATCGTGGCGACCACCAAGGAGTTCTTGGCCTAGGGCAAGACGAGGCAAAGCATCGCTTCGACAACCGAAAACAAGCCAGAACAGGGGCGTCCTCAAAGAGGGCGCCCCTGTTTATGCTGAATTTAAATTAGAGTCCTGCCAAGCAAAGTTCCCATGGGGAAACGGGCCCATCCCAACAAAGTGCAATTCAGACCCTTCCAACTTTGTATGCGCAGCATCTCAAGTTGGTGCGTCGGCCCCATAGTAGCCGCAGGCCGGGCGCAGGGTTACCTCCCAAATCTTTCCGCAGGGCAGGCCGGCGTTTGTCCGCAGCTCCGCAGGAGCAGGACAAATGCCGGCCATGCGCGAGGACGATTTGGGAGGTAACCCTGCGCCCGGCCGGTGAGACCCAAACCCCGCCATGCTTCTTATGTGCAGTAAAGCTAATGCTGCTAAAATACAAAGCGCTCATGTAGTTTAAACGCACGACGATAAGGAGCACCAGTGGGTAACCACTTCCGTACCTCCGGTGCGGGCGATGATGCCCCCAAGACGCAGACAGGCGTCCAGGGCAGCCGTTTCGCCACTCCGGATTCAGAGGGCCAGCCTGTTGCTCAGGCCCCCGCTCAGCCGGCAGATCAGGCACAGCCGGCATCCGATCCCTTTGCCTACAATCCCACCAGCGATGTCGCGCTTTCCGGCACGGCGGGTTTTGAGCCCGTTCAGGCCGTGACCGCTCGCGTGGAGCAGCCTCAGGCTGGCGCCGCCACGCCGCAGCCTACCATGGCCGGCATTCCCGACCCCATGGCCCCTGCGACGCCGGTTCCTCAGCCTGCGCAGTCCGGTCTCTTTGCCGCTATTCCCGATCCCACGCAGCCTGCTGCCCCGGTGGTCGAGAGCGATCAGGCCGCCGAGGTCGCAAGCCTCGATAACGCGCTCAACAACCCCGATTTTACGTCGGTGTTTGCGCCCATCGATCCGCAGGCTAGCCGCAAGAAGATGGCCAAGCAGGCCGGTGTCGAGCCCGTCATCCTTATGGAGCACGTCACCAAGATCTACCCGGCGCAGCCCAACAAGCCCGCGCTCGACGACATTAACATCGAGATCTATCCGGGCGAGTTCGTCTTTTTGGTCGGTCACTCCGGCTCGGGCAAGACCACGCTGCTGTCGACGCTCAACCGCGACGTCAAGCCCACAAGCGGTCGTATTTTGGTCGCCGGCCAGGACCTCATGAAGATCAAGAACCGCAAGGTCCCATTCCTGCGTCGTCAGATTGGTGCCGTGTTCCAGGACTTTAAGCTCCTGCCGCAAAAGACCGCCTACGAAAACGTGGCGTTTGCCCTGCAGTGCATCGGCAAGCCCAAGGGCGTCATCCGCAGCCAGGTGCCCGAGGTGCTGCGTCTGGTCGGTCTGGCCGATCAGATGGACTCGCTGCCCGATCAGCTTTCCGGTGGCGAGCAACAGCGCGTGGCCGTTGCCCGCGCTATGGTCAACCGTCCGCCGCTGCTGATCTGCGACGAGCCCACGGGTAACCTCGACCCGGCGATCTCGCTGGGCATCATGAAGCTGCTCGAGCGTATTAACCGCACCGGCACTACCGTGATCGTCGCCACGCACGACCGCGAGATGGTCGATAGCATGCACCGTCGCGTGATCGCCCTCGAGGGCGGCCACGTTATCCGCGACCAGGAGAGGGGAGGTTACGGCAACTATGGCACCAACTAACGTGGGCTACTCCTTCAAAGAGGCAATCAGTCACTTCTTCCGTAACTGGACTACCTCGCTCGGCGCCGTCATCACGATCTTCCTTTCGCTGTTTATCATCGGCCTGTTCATCATGGGCTCCGCGATGCTGAACTCCGTGATCGGCACCGTCGAGGATCAGGTTGTCATCAACGCGTTCATTAGCGATGACGCCGATCAGGCCGATGTCCAGGCTTTTGAGGCCGAGCTTAAGACGTGGAATAACGTCAAGTCCGTGACCTATAAGGACAAGGACGACGCGCTGGCCGAGTATACGAGCAAGATGTCGGGCAACGCCGACGCCACCATGAGCGCGCTCGATGGCCAGAATCCGCTGCCGGCTTCGTTTGCAATTGAGATGGACGATCCGTCCAAGGTCGAAAGCACGGCCCAGAAGCTCAAGAAGAACGCCGACTTCCAGAAGATCGCGGATGACGGCGACGTCAACGCGAGCGTGCTGTACGGCCAGGAGGAAGTGAGCCGCCTGTTCCAGGTGACCAACTACATCCGCATCGCCGCCGTGGTGCTCGTTGGCCTTTTGACCTTTATCGCATTCATCTTCATCAACAACACGATTCGCCTGTCCATCACGGCGCGTCGTCGTGAGATTGCGATTATGCGTCTGGTCGGCGCCAGCAACGGCTTCATTCGCGGCCCGTTTATCACCGAGGGCGTACTGCAGGCCATTTTGGGCTCGCTGCTTTCCATCGGCGTTCTGGAGCTGCTGCGCAATCTGATGATTCCGCGTTTGCAGGAGAGCATCGGCTGGATGTCGTTTGCCCTGCCGATGCAGTACTACCTGGTGACCTATGCTGCGCTGATTCTGGTCGGTGTGATTATCGGTCTCTTTGGTTCTGCCATAGCCATGCGCCGCTACCTGCGCGTGTAGGCATGTCTGGAATTCATCCCTTCCAACGGGTCGTCTCTTATGGGGCGGCCCGTTTTTTGATCTCTAGGGGACGGCAGGAAAGCGAATCATTTGGGTAGACTCTTTGGAGTTCGTCATCGATAGCAAGGAGGCGCCATGGGGCGCAATAACAAGCATAAGCGCGGTGCTCGCAATAAGCGTGGGCCGGTGCGCAGCGAACGCCGTCCGAGCCTGACCGGGCGCGTGCAGCTCCATGAGCATGGCGCCTATGTCATAACCGAGAGCGGCGACTACAAGGTTATGGGCCGCGGTAAGCGCGAGATCATGGATGGCGATACCGTTGCCGTGAGCATTAAGAACAGCCCGCACGGTGAGCGGCGCGCCGTGATCGAAGGCGTGGTTGAGCGCGCAGCCATAAGCGTGGTGGGTACGTACCAGACCGCTGGTCCGCTCGGTGTGATCGAGCCGCTCGATTCGCGCCTGAAGGCCGACTTCTTCATTCTGCCCGAGGATACCTCGGCGGATCGTCTGGGCGTCCACCCGGGTGATGCCGTTGTCGCGCGCATTTTGACCTACCCGACGCGCCTGGAATCGGGCACCGTGACGATCGAACGCCGCATTGGCGGAGATGACGCGCCCGATTTGGGCGTTCAATACGTGATGGCGCGTTACGGCTATACCGATAGCTATCCCGAGGCCGCGCTGGACGAGGCCGAGGGGCTTTCGCTCGATGTGTCCGCGGCGCTTAAGGACCCGCTCCGCCGCGATCTGCGCGACCGCTTTGTCATCACGATCGACCCGGTCGACGCGCGCGACTTTGACGATGCCATTTCGCTTGAGCGCACGCCCGAGGGTGGCTACAAGCTGGGTGTGCATATCGCTGACGTTTCTCACTATGTGGCTTGGGACGGGCATATCGATCTTGAGGCTCGCCATCGTACGACATCGGTGTATCTGGCCGATCGCGTGCTTCCCATGCTGCCCGAACGCCTGTCCAATGACCTGTGTTCGCTTCGCCCTGACGAGGACCGTCTTGCGTTTACCGTTGACATTGAGCTCGATGCGCAGGGTCGCGTACGGCATTACGATCCGTACCCCAGCGTGATTCGCTCGCGTGTGCGTATGGACTATGACGGCGCCGAGGCGCTGCTGGTGCGTGCCGGCGCGGTGGAGTATGGGGTGCTGGAGGGTGCGGCCGAGGATGTTGCGGCTGCTGAGGCCTCGCGCGAGGAGGCGCTTGAGCGCGGTCTTGCGTGCGAGGAAACTGCTCGCGGCTATAACGTCGACCTCGGCGATTTCCTTGTCGCCGCCAACGAACTCGCCGAACTTCGCCGTCGTATTCGTCGCGTCCGCGGCTCAGTCGATTTTGACACGGCCGAGATTCGCGCTCTATTGGACGAGGACGGAGTACCCGTGCAGATTGTGGCGCGTGAGCGTTCGTGTGCCACGTCGCTTATCGAGGAAGCCATGCTGCTCGCCAACGAGTGCGTTGCAGAGTGGCTGGCAGACCGTGATATCGAGGCCTGCTATCGCGTGCATGAGGATCCGAGCCCCGATAGCCTGCACGGTGCCGCCGTTGCGCTGGCGCAGCTGGGCATCATCGACGATCGCCGTGCTGCCGGTATCGCCCTGGGGAGTCCCGATGAGCTGCAGGCTGCAGTTGATGCTGCCGCCGGTACGGCAAGCGCACCGCTCGTCAACACGCTGCTTCTGCGCAGCATGCAGCGTGCGCTGTACAAGCCGCGCAACGAGGGCCACTTTGCGCTCGCCGCGTCGTGCTACTGTCACTTTACGAGTCCCATCCGTCGCTATCCCGATCTGGTGGTGCACCGCGTGCTCAAACTGCAGTTGGCCTATGAGCAGCTCGGCGGCAAGGACGCCTTGGTGCGCACGCCGCGGCTCATCGGCAAAGGTCGCGAGTCGCTGCCGCGCATTCTGCCGCAGATTTGCCGTGCGTGCAGCGATGCGGAGCGTGCGGCCGATGCCGCCAGCCATGCGACGCAAAAGATTAAGATTGCCCAGTACTATGAGGATCGCCTGGGCGAGCGCTATGCCGGAACGGTCTCATGGGTCAGCAGTATGGGCCTGTTCGTACGCTTGGACCTGACGCAGGTCGAAGGCTTGGTTTCGATCAAGAGCCTGGGCAACGAGTGGTTCGAGTTTGACGAGGATGCGCTTACGCTGACGGGCGCCGACACGGGGACTCGCTATGAACTGGGCCAGCGCGTGATTATCGAGGTCTCGCGCGTCAATACCACGCGTGGGCACTTGGACTTTAAGCTTATCCATTAGCCAAATCTCGACTCATGGCGGGAGAGCGGAGGGCGGTCTTTCGGGGCCGCCCTCCGCATTTGGATCATGGCTACCTTGCCGTCTGCTCGGCCGCCCGCTTACCTGCTATTCGAGAGGTAAAACCTACCAAAATAAACCTGTCCCTTTTTGGCAGGTTTACAAGAAAGCGGGGATGAGATGGCGACGGTGTACGGTTATGCGCGGGTGAGTTCGCGCGATCAGAATCTGAATCGGCAGCTGGATGCGCTGGGCGCCTATGGCGTGGGCTCGGCGAATATTTATGCCGACCATGCGAGCGGCAAGGACTTCGATCGACCGCGCTATCGCGAGCTGCTGCACGTCCTGGGAGACGGGGACGTGCTGGTGGTGCTTTCTATCGACCGACTTGGTCGTAATTACTCCGAGATTCTTGAGGAATGGCGTCGCATTACCAAGGAGCTCGGGGTTGCCATTGTGGTGTTGGACATGCCATTGCTTGACACGCGCGCCAGGGCAAGCGGCACGCCGGATGTGACTAATACCCTGATTGCCGATATTGTGCTGCAACTGCTGAGCTACGTGGCGCAGGTGGAGCGCGAGAATATCCATCGGCGCCAAGCGGAGGGAATTGCAGCGGCGCGGGCGCGAGGGGTCCGTTTCGGTCGACCTCGCAAGCCGTGCCCTCCTCAGTTTGAGCTGGTGCGCGATAGCTATGAGGCGGGCGATATTACCCGCAGCCAGGCAGCAAAGTGCCTGGGCGTGTGCGTGGGGACGTTCGATCGCTGGATGCGCGAGGCGGGGTAGGGGTTTGCGTCGCTTTGTCGCTTCCTGTTGCGATTCAAATTTTGATACGGTGACGATGTCATTTGGGGCTACACTCGCTGATATTCAAAAAAGGAGGTAGGCCCTTGGCGCGCGTAAAACAAATAATCGGATGGACCGCGATCATTCTGTTCGCTGCAACGCTAGCGGGCATCTGGGTGCTGACGGAGCAAAATGCGGTGGAGACGTCGTTGCTGAGCGAGTCCACCGCGCGCGTGGTGGAGGGTCAGGCTACGGGCGTTCAGGCTGCCGATGCCACGGGTGAAGCTCAGACCGAGAACGGGATGACCGGGGGCATCGATTCGGCTGCCTCGAATGTCCGGTCTGGCCGACTTGCTTCCATTCGCATGTGGGTGGGCACGAACGTCCGTCGCGTTGCCCATACCGTAGAGTTTTTCTTCGTCGGATTGTTCGCCTCGGTGGCCGTGGTTTGCTTTTCCAGGCGTCCGTGGAGCGTTTGCTCCCGTTGCGTGCCCGTGTTGCTCTTTTGCGCCGTCTGCTCCGTTGGCGATCAGGTACATAAGATCTTTGTTCCCGGCAGGCATTTCGACGTTATCGATTTAGGATTCGATGCTGCGGGCTATGTCACCGCGATGCTGTTGGTATTGCTGGTCTCCGCATGGGTGCACCACGAGACGCGCCCCATCGGCGCCCATGCGAGGCGCTAGCCGGTAACAAACCCGTTTCTGATAATGCGACCTTGTTGAATTATTTTGTGTCGCGCGTATTTCCGAGCGGTCGGATTTGAGGGGCGAGCGGTAGAACGCTCGTCCTTTGTGCGCCACGATGCGGCACAATGTACCGTAAAAGCTGTTTGTATCCGGTACGAATCGTTCGTTGGTCTTTAATTCTTCTCAACGGAGGTGTTTGAGATGGCAAACGGATTGCTTTTGCGGCTTCGCGAGCGTGAGCTCAGCGCGAGCCCGGCGGAACGCAATGTCATCGCATATGTGAGCGCTCATCCGCACGAGGTGGTCGGGCTGTCCGTCCGCGGTCTTGCCGATGCCACGTTCTCCTCGCCCTCGAGCATTTTGCGCTTTTGCAAGCGTTTGGGTTTTGCGGGCTACAAGGAGTTCCAGCGCGAACTGATTGCCGAGCTGGCGCTCTTAGGTGACAAGAAAGACGTAGCCCTCGAGGACATCTCCATGGATGACAGCGTCGAACGTATCGTGGGGAAGGTGATGAAAAGCAACGTGCGCACGATCGAAGCGACGGCGCGAACGCTCGATTACACCGTCTTGGAGCGATGCGCGGCCTATCTTAAGCGGGCACGCGCAGTCAATCTGTTCGGTATCGGTGCCTCTCGTTTGGTCGCGCACGATCTGGCACAAAAGCTCATGCGTGTCGACAAAGAGTGCCATCTGTACGACGACTGGCATGATCAGCTCTTGTGTGCCAAGAACATGCATGAGGGCGATATGGCAATCGCCTTTAGCTACTCGGGCTTGACGCAAGAGGTGCTGGACTGCACCGCCGAGGCCCAACGTCACAACTGTCCCGTTGTGGCCGTGACCAAAGTAGATGGATCATCCAAGCTTGCCACCATGGCCGATGCCGTGCTCGGCGTCGCTGCGAGTGAGCCCTTGGTCCGCAGCGGTGCCATGGCTTCGCGTATGGCCCAGCTTATGGTTGTCGATGCCCTGTACGCTGCTTACGTTGCCAGCGACTACGAACGGGCGACGCATGTCATTAAGCAAAACTACATCGAGAAACAGGAAAGATGAGGTGAATGAAATGCTCGATTTAACAAAATTCACGACCGAAAAGCGTAATCAAAGGTCTATGGACCTCGATACGATGACATCGCTGCAAATCGTTACGACGATGAACGATGAGGATCTTCGTGCCGTCCAGTCGGTCACAAAAGTGCTGCCCCAGGTTGCCACAGCAATCGACTGGGCTGCTGAGGCACTCGAGCGCGGCGGGCGCGTCTTTTACATGGGCGCAGGCACCAGCGGTCGTCTGGGCGTACTCGACGCTTCGGAGTGTCCGCCCACGTTTGGCGTGTCACCCGATCTGATTGTCGGGCTCATTGCCGGAGGCGAGACGGCGTTTATCAAGGCTGTCGAAGGTGCCGAAGACAGTGAGGAGCTCGGCGCGAGCGACCTGCGGGGGCGTGGACTCTCGGACAAGGATCTTGTCGTTGGCCTGGCGGCAAGCGGTCGTACTCCCTATGTGGTGGGCGGCCTTGTATGCGCCAAGGCAACTGGGTGCAAGACGATCGCAATTGCCTGCAACCAAGGGTCGAAGATCGGGGAGAGCGCAGATCTTGCCATTGAACCCGTGCCCGGTCCCGAGGTACTGACCGGCTCAACGAGGCTCAAGGCGGGAACGGTTCAAAAGCTCATTCTCAACATGATTTCGACCGGTGCCATGGTCAAGATCGGCAAGGTATACCAAAACCTGATGGTCGATGTGCAGCAGACGAACGAGAAGTTGGTGGTGCGCGGCCAGAACATCGTGATGGAGGCGACCGGCTGCACGCGCGAGCGCGCTATTCAGGCGCTTGCAGATGCCGGCGGCCACGTAAAAACCGCTATTGTCTCGGTACTGCTGGACTGCGATGCCGAGCAGGCTGCGGTAGCTCTTGAGCGAGCGCGAGGCCATGTCCGTGCTGCGGTGAGTGGCCATGAGAAGAGCGATGCCGATGCCCAATAGGTGTGCGGCGTGAGCTGATATGACATCCAGACGAGATACCCAATACAAGGAGGAGTTATGACGAACAAAGAGCTGGCTCAAAAGCTGCTGGACCTTTTGGGCGGTAAAGACAACGTGCTCGCAAACGCGGCGTGCATGACGCGCCTGCGCGTGACCGTCAAAGACGCGGGCAACGTCGACACGGAGGGTATTAAGGCACTCGACGGCGTGATGGGCCTGGTCGAGGACGACACGATGCAGATCGTGCTGGGGCCGGGCAAGGTGAATAAGGTGCTCGAGGAGTTCTCCAAGCTCACCGGCCTTGCGAAAGGCGTTGCCGACGAGAGCGTGGTTGACGCTGCGGCCACAAACAAGGCCGCGCAGAAGGCAAAGTACGAGTCCAAGCCGGTTCAGGCCTTCCTCAAGAAGATTTCCAATGTCTTCGTCGCCCTGCTTCCCGGCATCATTGCGGCTGGCCTCATCAACGGTATCTGCAACGTCATTAACGTCTCGACGGCAGGCGCGCTTGCAGGCGAGTGGTGGTACCAGGGCATTCGTTCCATGGGCTGGGCCCTGTTTGCCTATCTGCCCATCTTGGTGGGCTATAACGCGGCACGTGAGTTTGGCGGCTCCGCTGCGCTGGGCGGCATCGCCGGCATGATGTGTATCGCCAACAGTGCCATGCCCCTGCTTGCGCCTGGCGCGGCTGATCCTGCCACTGCCATTCTGCTGCCGCTCACCAATGCGCAGTACAACCCCGCAGCGGGCGGCATGATCGCGGCTCTTATCGCTGGTGCATTTTTTGCCTGGATGGAGCGTCAGATTCGCAAGGTTATGCCCAACGCACTCGACACGTTCTTGTCCCCGCTGCTGGTGCTCATCATCGGCGCCTTTGCTCTGATGCTCGTCATCCAGCCGGTTGGCGCATGGCTGACGACTGCCATCTTTAGCGTTTTGACCTTTATCTTCGAGAAGCTGGGCGTCCTGGGCGGCTATATCCTGTCGGCAGGCTTCTTGCCGCTGGTTTCCGTCGGCCTGCATCAGGCGCTCACGCCGATCCACGCTATGCTCAACGATCCCGACGGCGCTACCAAGGGCATCAATTACCTGCTCCCCATCCTTATGATGGCTGGCGGCGGTCAGGTCGGTGCCGGTCTGGCGCTGTACTTTAAGACCAAGAACGCCAAGCTCAAGAAGTACGTCGCAGAGTCCATTCCCGTTGGAATCCTCGGCGTGGGCGAGCCTCTGATGTATGCCGTTACGCTGCCGCTCGTTCGTCCGTTTGTGACGGCCTGCCTGGGTGCCGGATTTGGCGGCGCGCTCGCGGCGCTGCTTCACATCGGCACGGTTTCTCAGGGCGTTTCCGGTCTGTTTGGCCTGCTGATCGTCGTTCCTGGCCAGCAGCTCGGCTACGTTGCCGCTATGCTGCTTGCCTATGCCGCCGGCTTTGTCCTGACGTGGTTCTTTGGCGTCGACGAGCAGAAGATCAACGAGTTCTTTGGCGAATAGTTTGATATCGCGAGCCGTGTTGCTCAGGGCTCGCGGCGCGCGGCAGATTTCTTGATGCTATGGTTGTGCCGGCGGGGCTAACTGCTCCGCCGGCCTTTTTTAAAGGAGTGTTGAAGCGTGAAAACGGGTATTTCGATTTATCTTTCCAGCCCTCTGCAGGATATTGAGCGGACAATTGAGCGTGGTGCCGCGGCGGGCGCGCGCTATGCGTTCACCTCGCTGCATATTCCCGAGGATGGGGGAGCGGCGTATACCGATAAGGTCCGTCATGTGCTGTCGCTGCTTTCCGCGCACGGCATTGCGCTCATTGCCGATGTGGGGCCGCGCACGTGCGATTTGCTCGGGCTTGAGCGCATCGAGGACCTGCGCGACCTGGGGTTGGAATACCTTCGTTTGGACTATGGCTTTAGCGTCCGGCGGGTCGCGGAGCTGTCCGGTGTATTTCGCATTGTGGTCAATGCATCGACGGTGAGTTCTGATGAAATCGCATCGTGGCGTGAGGCCGGTGCCGATGTGACTCGTTTTGCCGCCTGCCACAATTTTTACCCCAAGCCTTATACCGGTTTAGCTCTGGAGGACATTGCTCGGGTGAATCTTCGTCTTGCGGCGCTTGGATTCGAAATCATGGCTTTTGTGCCGGGCGATGCCAACGTTCGCGGGCCGGTATTCGAGGGACTGCCGACGGTCGAGACGCAGCGCGGTCGCGCGTCAAAGGTTGCCCTCAATATGCTTGAGCTTGCACATGGCGCCGATTGCGACATTGTGTTGGTCGGCGACCCCGATCTTTCCGATGCGGGCTGGGTGCAGTTTGCTCAAGTTTCCGCCGGATACGTGGACCTGCAATGCGAGCTTGAGCCCGGTTATGCCTATGTGCGCGGGCAGATTCATCACGACCGGCCCGACTCGAGTGTCCTCATCTTTAGGTCTCAGGAGTCACGTACGACGCATAAGCCGGATTCCGTGCCGACGGATGCCGGAGCCGGCCTGCCGCGAAAGGCGGGGTCGATCGCTGTGAGCAATAGCGGATATGGGCGCTACGAAGGCGAGCTTGAGATTGCGCGGGTCGATCTTCCCGGTGACGAGCGCATGAACGTTGCGGGCCATATCACGCCCGAGGCAATGGAGCTGCTGCCGTTCATCAAACGCGGATTCGGGGTACGGTTCGTTTAGCGTGTGACCCGTGGGCTACAATTGGCCCATCATACGAAGGCGCCTCGTGTGGCGTGTGCCTGCGTTGGCCGATCTATATTCGGAGGATTCCCATGACCGTACTGTTTGTTGAATATCCCAAGTGCTCGACCTGTAAGAAGGCCAAGGCATGGCTGGACGAACACGGGGTAGAGTATATCGACCGCGATATCGTTTTGGACAATCCCACGGCCGATGAGCTTGCGACCTGGATTGCTCGTTCGGGACTGCCGGTGCGGCGCTTCTTTAATTCGTCGGGCATGAAATATCGAGAGCTGGGCCTGAAGGCGCGTCTAGATGCGGGCATGACGGATCGGGAGTGCTACGAGCTGCTGGCGACCGACGGCATGCTGGTCAAGCGTCCGCTGTTGGTGGGCGACGACTTTGCGATTCCCGGCTTTAGGGAAGCAGCTTGGACCGAGGCGCTGCTGTAGCGGCTGCGGAAAGTGCGACCCGTTTTGAGCGCTCGGGGTGGGACGTGTTTTCCATCGGAGGGCTCGCTCGGCTCAATCCTTGAGCTGTGCCCATTCGTGCGGACCGTAGACCTTTACGTGCTTGTTGGGCTTGCCGCTCCAGTACTCCTCGTCCATAAAGGGCAGATATGCCTGAACACCGGGGCAGATAAAGGGAATCCGCTGCTGTTGCAGTCGCTCGCGTTGGCGCTGCTCCAGGTGCGCCTCGGATATGACAGTCGGCATACCGGACAGCTCGACGAGGCTTGCCTGGATTCGCTTAAGGTCGGGGAGTCCCGCGTGCCATGACATCCGCATGATCAAAAAGGATGCACGGCGGTATTTTGCCTGCATCACCGTGATGGCGGGGCGCAGGGTGGGATGGATTTTGTCCCGTTCGGGCCAAAGGTCAGTAGTGATCTCGAGGCCCAGGGTCTCCCATAGGTAATCAAGCTCTTCGTCCATGGCGCCTCGATATCCGTGCAATGATGACGGTTCGATTGTGCCATCAGCCGTGAGTGCTGCATTGTTGTAATCTACCAGCGGTAGATGCGGGATGTTTTACGGGCTTTGGCGCCGTACGTGTCGCTGGCGCTTCACAGGTCCTTCACGTGTCGGCCGTATTTGACTGAATTTCAAAAAAGTCAAAATTGGGGCTTGCGTCAGGGCCGGACTTCCCGTATATTTCTTTCTTGCGCAAAGGCACAGCCGAGCGCAGCGATGCAGTCATTGGGATGTCGTCTAATGGCAGGACAGCGGATTCTGGTTCCGTCAATGGGGGTTCGACTCCCTCCATCCCAGCCATTGCATTTGCTACATATGGCCCGTTCGTCTAGCGGTTTAGGACGCCGCCCTCTCAAGGCGGAGATCACCAGTTCGAATCTGGTACGGGCTACCAAAATTGAACGCCCGGGCCTCGTAAGAGACCCGGGTTTTGTGTATTGACCGATATTTAAGGCGCGCGTTGAGTCTGCCGCCCGGACCGAGGAGTTGTCATGGACCTGCCTATCAGCTTGGAAGACATCACGTATGCCGAGAACTATCTGGCGCAGGGCGACCTGGCTACGGCGACGCCGCTGCTTGAGCGTCTGGTGGAGCTCGCCGAGGAGTATATCGACGCTGAGTGCAAGACGGAGGAGAAGCGCCAGTACTTTAGCTTCGACAGCAAGTTTGAGCGCCTGGCCTATCGCCGCGTGGAGAAGGATCCGCGCGAGCTGGTGCAGGTCGAGGTTCCCTTTGACCGCCTGTACTCCGACATGGCGTTTGCCTACATTCGCCAGCAGGATTATGTGAGTGCTCGGAATGCCCTGATGCAGGCCGTGCGTTGGGATCCCATGAACTGCAACTATCGCTTGGACTTGGCCGAGCTGTTCCGCGCGCTCGAGGACAAGCAGGAGTGGGCATCGCTCTCGTTCTCGGTGCTGGGGCGTGCAAGCGATGGCAAGTGCGCCGCCCGCGCTTACGCCAATCTAGGTCAGTACTTCTTGGAGCCCGAGACCGAGAACGTTTCGGCTGCCGTGGGCTGCGCGCGTCTGGCGCTGCGCCTGGCGCCCAATGATGCGCATACGACGCGCCTGCTCAACAAGATCCATACCACCTATCCGGATGCCGCGGACGAGAGTGACGACCATGTGATGGGTGAGCTCGCCCTGCAGGGCGTGCCGACCTCGCCTTCGGCCGAGATCGCCATCTGCCTGATCATGTGCGCGACCGACGCTGCGAGCGACGGCGACAAGCAGGAGGCTACGCGCCTGACGGTCCGTGCCCGCGACCTGGTGGGCGAAGAGGCGTGCGCGGCGATTATCAAGCTGGTGCGCGAGAGTGATGCCGAGCTTAACGCCGAGCGCAAGGCAAAGCGCGAGGCTGCGGGCTCAAACGCCGATGGCGCCAAGGAGGCCGGCGATGCCCAGTAAGCGCGAGCGCAAGCTCATTTCCAAGAATCGCTCGGCACATCACGAGTACTTTATCGATGAGACGTTTGAGTGCGGTATTGAGCTGAGCGGTACCGAGGTCAAGTCGATTCGCGAGCGCGCGTGCCAGATTACCGATACCTTTGCACTGATTCGTGGCGGGGAGTGCTGGCTCGTCGGCCTACATATCCACCCTTATAGCCATGGTGGCGTGTGGAATCGCGATCCCGACCGTCGGCGCCGTCTGCTGCTGCACCGCAAGGAGATCGACTTTCTTGACGGCAAACTTCGCAACCGTGGTTATGCGCTGGTTCCGTTGGAGCTCTACTTTAATACCGACGGTCGCGTAAAACTGCTGCTGGGCCTGGGTCGCGGCAAGAAGCTCTACGACAAGCGCGAGGACATGGCCAAGCGTGATGTCCAACGCGAGATCGACCGCGCCCTTAAAGAACGCAACCGCTAGGAGCGAGTTCACGGGAAGGTGCCCTACCGCGCCCGCCCCGTCTTCCTTGCTGTTTTGCCATATATTTCCAAAAAACGGCGTCCGTTATGGGCGCCGCTTTTTATGGGTACATACAGCCTTAAGGTTCAATCCCGGGTTAGGGGAGTACTTGTTATGGACAAAACTGCATTCTTTACCATGCCGAGCGGTCTGTATGTGGTGAGCGCCGCGGCAGACGGGCTGCGCGCCGGCTGCGTCATCAACACGGCGGTGCAGGTGACGGCAGCACCACCTCGCATCTCGGTTGCCGTAAACAAGGAAAATGTGACCGCTGGCGTGATCGAGACTGCCAAGGCCTTTGCGCTGACCGTGATCGACCAGACGGCGGATATGCTCTACATTGGCAACTTTGGATTTCGCACCAGCAGCAACTATGACAAGTTTGCCAAATACGAGACCCGCGAGACGGCTCTGGGCATGCCTTATGTGTCCGAGCACGCGGCGGCTCTGTTTAGCTGCCGTTTGATCGACACTGTGGATGTGGGTACGCATCTACTGTTTATCGGCGAGGTCGAGGACGCCGAGCGCCTGAGCGACGAGACGCCGTTGACCTACGACTACTACCATAAGGTCCTGAAGGGCAAGACGCCTCCGAAGGCGTCCTCGTATCAAGGCTAGAAATGTTTTAAAAACACTTGCATTATATTATTGAGAACATATACTAATAAGCGAAGTACATCACCAGTCACGTTCGAGAGGAGAACATCATGGCTGAGGAGAAGAAGACGTATAAGTTCGTGTGCGTCGTTTGCGGTTACGAGGTTGAGGTCGATACGCCCGAGCTGCCCGAGGATTATGTGTGCCCGGTGTGCGGCGTCGGTCCCGATCAGTTTGAGCTCGTCGAGGAGTAGCTCGCAGGCACACGGCGATTAGCCATACAGAGCTCTGTCCAAGGGCCCCGGTCGAATTCTCGGCCGGGGCCCTTTTCCTCCGTCCCCAAGGGATCACGGCTGCTGTTAGCCGATCCTGTCTGACGTGAGTCCGGCCGACCGTTTGTCTCAATCTGTAACATCTAACGGTGGAAATTGGGCCCACTTGTTACATATCGAGACAAACCAAAACCGTCCGGCAGAAGATCTCAATCTGTAACATCTAGACATCGAAAGCGGGTCTAGATGTTACAGATCGAGACGTTTGCCTGAGTAGGTGCCCCGCCCCATTACATCCCTGTCAACAACACGACATCGAGAATCGTCACGATGGCACCGATCCCTACGAGCAGCGCGTTGAGTGGACGCGAATTGGCGTATTTGCCCATGACGCGGGGTGAACTGGTGAGCCGTATGAGCACAAAGACCGTAATCGGTAGCTGAAGCGACAGCAGTGCCTGACTCCAGATGAGACCTTCAAAAGGATTTGGGACGACCAGGCACGCCGTCACTGCGCCGACGAAACAGGCCGCCACCCCGATCGAGGAATGTCGGTCGTGGATATCGTATTCCTCGTCGAACATGCCCGCAGTGATGGTCCCCGCCGCCATGCCCGCTGTCACGCTGCTCGATAGTCCCGCGAACAGCAGCGCTACCGCAAAGATGGCCGAGCTCGCCGGACCCAAGATGGGGGAGAGCGTGGCCGCTGCGACGGCGAGGTCGTCTACGACAATGCCGTGCGCAAAGAAGGTCGTTGCGGCCAGGATGACCATGGCCGAGTTGATTGCCCAGCCCACGCCCATCGAAAAGAGCGTGTCGAAGAGCTCGTAGCGTAGACGCTCTTCGATAACCTGCTCGCCTTGGCCTTCGAAGTGCATGGATTGGATGACCTCGGAGTGCAGGAAGAGGTTGTGGGGCATAACGACCGCACCCAGGACACTCACGATAATCGCGGCAGAGCCAGTGGGCATACTGGGTGTGATCCAGCTTGCGGCGGCCTGCGGCCAGTCGACCTTGACCAGCGCAAGCTCGGCCAAAAACGAGAGTCCTACCACGCCTACGAAGGCGATGATCCAGCGTTCGGCACGCTTGTAGGAGTTGGTCATGAGCATTGCCATCGATACTGCCGCCACGATGACGCAGCCCGCGCGCACGGGCAGCCCAAAGAGCATTTGAAGGGCAATCGCGCCGCCCAGGACTTCGGCCATGGTGGTGGCGATGGTCGCGAGATAGGCGCTGCCGAGCACCGCGCGTCCCACGATGCGGGGGAGAAAGCGGGTCGTGGCCTCGGCAAGACAGGCGCCCGTGGCGATACCCAGGTGTGCCGCGTTGTGCTGCAGCGCAATGAGCATAATCGTGGACAGCGTGACGATCCACAGCAGCGCGTAGCCAAACTGCGAGCCCGCGGCCATATTGGAGGCCCAGTTGCCCGGGTCGATAAAGCCGACGGTCACGAGCAGTCCGGGGCCGATGTGCCGCGCAATATCTAGACCTCCGTGGCCTCCGGTGTGGTGCGAGCCAAAGTGTTGTTTGAGATGGTTGAGCATGGCTGGTTCCTACGTTGGGGTGGCGTGGCGCTGCACTTGGGTTGCGCGGCGCCACGCTCTGGGTTTAGGTTTGGGCTACTTGTGCGCTTTGCCCTGATTGGCCACGGCGTCGATCTTGGCGGCGATGGTTGCCGGGTCGCCGATGTAGCGCTTGTCGAGGACGTTGAAATCGGTGTCGAAGGTGTAGACGAGCGGCACGCCGGTGGGGATGTTGACCTTGAGGATTTCCTCGGGCGTGAGGTGCTCGAGCTTCATGACGAGTGAGCGCAGGGAGTTGCCGTGTGCAGCGATGAGTACGCGCTTGCCGGCGAGCATCTGGGGGCGAATCTCGTCTTCGAAATAGGGCCAGGCGCGGGCGATCGTGTCCTTGAGGCACTCGGTATAGGGCAGTTGATCGGGCGCGACGTCGCGGTATTGCTCCTGGGTGTGGGGGTCGCGACTGTCGCCCGGCTCGAGCGCCGGCGGGCAGACATCGAAGGAACGGCGCCAGATGAGCACCTGCTCGTCGCCGTGCTCTGCCGCGGCATCGGCCTTGTTGAGACCCTGCAACGCTCCGTAGTGGCGCTCGTTGAGCTTCCAGGATTTGATGACGGGCAGCCACTCGCGATCCATTTGGCCGAGCACGATGTTGAGGGTGTGGATTGCGCGCTTGAGGCGCGAAGTGTAGCAGACGTCAAAGTCGAAACCGGCTTCTTTGAGGGCTCGACCGCCTGCTGCGGCTTCTTCGCGGCCCGTGTCGGTGAGCTCAACATCGGTCCAGCCGGTGAACAGGTTGAGCTTGTTCCACTCGGACTCTCCGTGACGGATAAGGACGAGTTGCATCGTCTGCTGGTCTGCTTGGTGCGCCATAGGGGCCTCCTTGATCTGGCACGGTGTGCGTGCCGTTTGCTTGACGCCGCAAAGGATACCCGTTTTAACCTTAAAAGTTAACCAAGACTAACAAAATTGTTGTATTTGAATGGGATGGTGAAAGGGGGCTGCCGAAATGTCTCGATCTGTAACAACTAGGGATGGAAATTGGGCCTAGGTGTTACAGATCGAGACAGGAAGAAATGGTCCTATGGAAAATCTCGATCTGTAACAGTTAGCTGCAAAAACCGGCCCTTCATGTTACAGATTGAGACATTTGGAACCGTCTCTCGAAAACATCTCAATCTGTAACAGTTAGTCGTCGAAATTGGGTCTTACTGTTACAGATTGAGATGTATGAAGAGGTGAGTTTGCAGGTCGAACTTGGGGCCTATGTTTTCGCCCTTGAGGTCGGCGGTGCCCACTCGTAAGGTGTGCGTTACGCGATTGTTTCGAAACGGGCGGGAAACACAACGACGCCCCGATGCCCCTACTATGCCTTTTCAACTGACTGTCTAAATATCTAGGGGAGGATCGCGATGCAGGCAGATTCCGCTCAGCAGCAGGGCCTTTATCGCCCCGAATTCGACCACGATGCATGTGGCATCGGCGCGCTTGCCGATATCAACGGTGAGCGCCATCACCAGATTCTGGACGATGCACTGTCCATTCTGGTCAACTTGGAGCACCGCGGCGGTACGGGACTCGAGAAGAACACCGGCGACGGTGCCGGTATCCTGTTCCAGGTTCCGCATCACTTTTTCCGCAAAGAGGCTCAAAAGTGCGGCCAGATTCTGCCGGCAGAGGGCGACTATGGCGTGGCCATGCTGTTCTTCCCGCAGGACGACAAGGGCGTAGAGGATGCCCGTCGCGTGTTTGAGGAGGGCTGCGCCGAGGCCGGCGTGCCGCTGCTCTTTTGGCGCGAGGTGCCCGTCGACCCGCACGACTTGGGCGAGACGGCACGCGCCTGCATGCCCACCATTCTGCAAGCCTTTCTGGGCCGCCCCGACGACACGCCCGCCGGCGATGCCTTCGAGCGTCGCCTGTACGTGTGCCGTCGCACTATCGAGAAGAAGGCCGATGCCGAGTTTGCCCTGCGCGACAAGATCTTCTACGTCTGCTCCATGAGCTCGCGCACTATCGTGTACAAGGGCATGCTCGTCGCCACGCAGATGCGCCGCTTCTTCATCGACCTCAACGACGCCGCCGTCAAGACGGCCGTGGCGCTCGTCCACTCGCGCTACTCCACCAACACCACGCCCAGCTGGGAGCGCGCGCACCCCAACCGCTTTATCATCCATAACGGCGAGATCAACACCCTCAAGGGCAACGTCAACTGGATTCGCGCCCGCGAGCCCAACCTGTACAGCCCCGTGCTGCAGCACGATCTTGAGCGCGTGATGCCTATCATCAACCGCGAGGGATCCGATTCCGCGATTCTGGATAACGTGCTTGAGTTCCTGGTCATGAACGGTCGTCCGCTCACGCGTGCCGCGTCCATGTTGCTGCCCGAGCCGTGGGACCACAACGACAGCCTGAGTGAGGAGCGCCGCGCCTACGACGCTTACCAGTCCATGCTCATGGAGCCGTGGGATGGCCCGGCAGCCATCGCCTTTACCGACGGTCGCACGCTGGGCGCCGCCCTCGACCGTAACGGCCTGCGCCCCGCCCGCTACTATGTGACGCGCGACGGTCGCTTTATGCTGGCAAGCGAGGTGGGCACCATCGAGGTGAGCCCCGAGAACATCCTGACGAGCGGCTGTCTGGGGCCGGGCCAGATGCTCGAGGTCGATTTTGCCCGCGGCCGCGTGATCTACAACGACGAGCTGCGCGCCCGTTACGCCAAGGAAAAGCCCTACCGTGATTGGATTGCCGAGGAGACGCTGACCGTCGACGCGCTCGATAGGCCTGCCACGGCAACGCCCGCCGAGGACGCCGAGGTGCCCGCCGCCGTGCGCATGGCTAAGCTCGGGTATCACTGGGATGATGTTGACGAGGTTGTGCGTCCCATGGCCCAGCAGGGCAAGGCGCCGCTCGCCTCGATGGGCATCGATGCGCCGCTGGCCTGCCTGTCCAAGAAGACGCGCTCCTTCTACGACTATTTCTATCAGCTGTTCGCTCAGGTCACGAACCCGCCCATCGACGCCCTTCGCGAGCATATGGTCACCTCGACCACGCTCTACCTGGGCAACCACGGCAACCTGCTCGAGGACTCTCGTACGGCCTGCCAGCTGGTGCGCTTGGAGCGCCCACTGCTGAACGAGGAGGAGTTCGAGCGTATCTGTGCCATCGACCGCGTGGGCTTTAAGACCCGCCGTTTCCGTGCCGTGTACCGCCGCGATGCCGGCGAGGGCGCGCTGCAGGCTGCGCTCAAGCAGCTTGCAGAGGACGTTGAGGCTGCGGTCCGCGACGGCGTGAACATCGTGGTGTTGAGCGATCGTGCCGGAGCGGGCGAGGTACCCGTGCCGTCGCTGCTTGCCGTGGGCTGCGTGCACAACCACCTGATCCGCGCCGGCGTGCGTACCTTTGCCGACATCGTGGTGGAGTGCGGCGATGCCGTGTCCCCGCACGACTTTGCGGCACTGGTGGGTTACTCCGCGAGCGGCATCTATCCGTATAACGCGCATGCGTGCATCCGCGATCTGGCGGCGCGCGGCGATCTGGACGTGACGGCCGAGCAGGGCATCGCCAATTACAACAGGGCTGCGACCGCTGGCATCGTCTCCATTATGTCCAAGATGGGCATCTCCACGGTGCAGAGCTACCATTCGGCGCAAATCTTCGAGGCCGTGGGCTTTACCCCGGAGTTTGTTAACGCGTACTTTGCCGGCACGGTGAGCCGTGTGGGCGGTATGGGTGTCGAGGACGTCGAGCGCGAGCAGAATGAGCGCTACGACGCCGCACTCGCCATCCTTAAGAGCCCGGCTCCCGATCAGCTGCCCACACTGGGCCTGACCAAGTGGCGCCCGCTCGGCGGCGAGGATCACCTGATCGACCCTCAGACTGTCTACCTGCTGCAGACCGCCTGCCGCGAGGACAGCTACGACACCTTTAAGGAGTACAGCGCCCGCCTGCACCGCACCGGCCGTGCCGTGCGCCTGCGCGACTTGCTCGACTTTAATGCCAACGGTCGCACGCCGGTGGCACTCGACGAGGTCGAGCCCGCGCTCAACATCGTCCGCCGCTTTAACACCGGCGCCATGTCGTATGGCTCCATCAGCAAAGAGGCACACGAGTGCATGGCCATCGCCATGAACCGCCTACACGGCCGTTCCAACTCGGGCGAGGGCGGTGAGGATCCGCGTCGCGAGACCCCGCTGGCCAACGGCGACTCCAAGAACTCCGCGATCAAGCAGGTGGCAAGTGCGCGCTTTGGCGTGACGAGCCGCTACCTGTGCAGCGCCTTCGAGATTCAGATCAAGATGGCCCAGGGCGCCAAGCCCGGCGAGGGTGGCCACCTGCCCGGCAAGAAGGTCTACCCCTGGATTGCCGAGGTCCGTCAGTCCACGCCCGGTATCGGCCTGATCTCGCCTCCGCCGCACCACGACATCTACTCCATCGAGGACCTGGCAGAGCTGATCTTTGACCTTAAGAACGCCAACCCCGGCGCGCGCGTGTCGGTCAAGCTGGTCAGCGAGGCCGGCGTCGGCACCATCGCCACTGGTGTTGCCAAGGGCGCTGCCGACAAGATCTTGATCAGCGGCCACAACGGCGGCTCGGGTGCCGCTGCTCGCGATTCGATCTGGCACGCGGGTCTGCCGCTGGAGCTCGGTCTTGCCGAGGCCCAGCAGACGCTGCTGCAAAACGGCCTGCGCTCGCGCGTAGTGCTCGAGGCCGACGGCAAGCTCATGGACGGCACCGATGTCGCCGTCGCCTGCCTGCTGGGTGCCGAGGAGTTTGGCTTTGCGACCATGCCGCTCATCTCTATGGGCTGCCTCATGCAGCGCGACTGCCAGCAGGATACCTGCCCCGCCGGCATCGCTACGCAAAACTGCCGCCTGCGTCGCGGCTTCCGCGGCAAGCCAGAGCACGTCGAGCACTTTATGCTCTTTGTTGCCGAGCAACTGCGCGAGGTCATGGCGAGCCTGGGCTTCCGCACCGTCGACGAGATGGTCGGCCATCCCGAGTGCTTACGCCAGATCGAGGTCCCGGGCAACCGCAAAGCAAACCTGCTCGATCTGTCGCCCGTGCTGGCGAGCGCGACCTGCGAGTTCGGTGCCCATATTCCGGGCGCCGACGGTCGCCACTTCCTGCCGCAGATGGCTGCGGACAGCGAGCTCGATAAGACGCTCGACTCCACGTTGTTTGTGCCCTATACGGCCGATGCCCGTGCGCACCTGCGTCCGATTCGTTTCCGCGCCGATATCGCCAACGTCAACCGCTGCGTGGGCACCATCCTGGGCAACGCGGTGACCAAGGCTCATCCCGAGGGCCTGCCCGCCGGCTCCATCACCATCGATTGCGATGGTTCGGCCGGTCAGAGCTTTGGCGCCTTCCTGCCGCGCGGCATTACGCTCAACGTGTGCGGTGACGCCAACGACTACTTTGGCAAGGGCCTTTCGGGCGGCGAGGTGTCTGTGCGCCCCAACCCGCATGCGACCTACAAGTTCGACGAGAACATCATTGTGGGCAACGTTGCGTTCTTTGGCGCTACGAGCGGCCGCGGCTTCATTAACGGTCTGGCGGGCCAGCGCTTTGGCGTACGCAACTCCGGTGCCACCGTGGTGGTCGAGGGTTGCGGCAACCACGGTTGCGAGTACATGACGGGTGGCCTGGCGCTCATCCTGGGCGAGGTCGGGCAGAACTTCGCTGCCGGCATGACGGGTGGCGTGGCTTATGTCTTTGACCAGTACGGCACGCTCGATGCCCGCGTGAACCACGAGAGCGTTGAGCTCAAGGCCCCGACTGCCGGCGAGCTGGCGCAGATTCGCGAGCTCATCCAGGAGCACGTGGACGCGACGCAGAGCCCGCGCGGCATCAAGCTGCTCTACAGCTTTGAGACGATGAGCAAGCACTTTGTGAAGGTCATTCCGACCGAGTACGAGCGTGTGCTGGCGATTGTCGCTGCGAGCGAGGCTGCCGGCAAGACACATGCGCAGGCAGAGGAGCTGGCGTTTGACATTGTGACCGGTCGCGCGAGCGCCGCGGATGTCGCTCGCTTCGATGTTGCGGGCGGTGCTGCGGACGCTGCGTCCGTGGTCGCTACCGGTTCTGTTGCTTCGACCAAGAAGGAGGCGTAAGTGCCATGGGTAAGCCCGGTGCTTTTCTTGATATCGATCGCGTGACCCACGAGCTGCGCCCCGTGGAGGAACGCAGCCATGATTTTGATCCGCTGTACGTGGAGCTCGACGACGACGCGCGTCGCGCCCAGGCGAGCCGCTGCATGATGTGCGGCGTGGCGTTTTGTCAGATGGGTGCGAGCTTTGGCAAGGCGCGCCCGAGTGGCTGCCCGCTGCACAACCTGATTCCCGAGTGGAACGAGCTGGTGTACCGCGGCCGTTGGGACGAGGCTGCTGAGCGCCTGTCGCTCACCTCGCCCATGCCCGAGTTTACGAGCCGTGTGTGCCCGGCGCTGTGCGAGGCAGCGTGCAACTTGGGTTCGGTCGACGGCCAGCCCACGACGATTCACGATAACGAGCGCGCGATCAGCGACCATGAATGGGCAAACGGCGGTCCGCGTCGCTTTGAGCCGGCGGGGGAGGGCGCACCCACGGTTGCCGTGGTGGGCTCCGGTCCTGCTGGTCTGGTGGCGGCATGGGAGCTTGCGCGTCGTGGCGCCCGCGTGACGGTGTTTGAGCGCGACGACCGCCCGGGCGGTCTGCTCATGTACGGCATTCCCAACATGAAGCTCGAGAAGTCCGTGGTCGAGCGCCGCGTGGCGCTCATGCGCGAGCTAGGCATTGTGTTTGAGCTGGGTGTCGATGTTACTAACCCTGCGGTGGCGGCCGAGCTCGATGACTTTGACGCTGTCGTGGTGGCTGCCGGCGCTCGTGCGCCCCGCGGGCTTTCGGCTGCGAACGTGGATGCTCCGGGCGTGGTGTACGCGGTGGACTACCTGACGGCTTCGACCGTCTCGGTGCTCGATGGCGGCGAGCCCGCGGTGAACGCGCACGGCCTGGACGTTGTGGTCATTGGCGGTGGCGATACTGGAAACGACTGCGTGGGTACCGCGGTGCGCCAGGGTGCGCGCAGCGTGCGCCAGTTTGAGTTCTTGCCGGCTGCGCCCGATAAGCGCGCGGCGAGCAACCCCTGGCCGCAGTGGCCCAACGTTAAGAAGACCGACTATGGCCAGCAGGAGGCTATCGCTGCGATGGGTGGCGAGATGCGTGCCTGGGGCGTGGATACGCTCGAGGTGCTGCTGGACAAGAAGGGTGCGGCTGCGGGTTTGCGCGTGGTCGATTTGGATTGGTCGGCCGGCAAGCCCGAGCGCATTGTGGGCTCCGAGCACGAGGTGCCGGCGCAGCTGGTGTTGATCGCGTGCGGCTTTACGGGTCCCGAGCACGGCGTGTTCGATGCGGTGGGCGTGCCTGTTGCCACCGCTGGTCGTCCGCTGCCGGTGATGGCTGCCGAGGGCTCGCACCTCGCGACTCGCACGGAGGGTGTCGCCGCGGATGCCGCACCGGTGTACGTGGCCGGTGACGCCCGCAACGGCAGCTCGCTCGTGGTGAGTGCTATGGCCGATGCCCTGGCCTGCGCAGCCGAGGTCGCCGAGGCGCTGGAGCTGTAAAGTAGTCATTTAAGAACGTCCCCAATGACTAGTCATTTTTTGTCTAGTCGTTGGGGACACTCTTTGCGAGCGATTTGCTCGTTTGTCGACGTACGGGTGTTCATTTGTCGACTTCTTGGGCTGTGGTCACCTGTTGTTTCTGTGGTGGCTGCGGGCATCTGGCTCAAAAGGGCGGGTTGGCTGTCTATGTCTACCTGCGGTTTTGTTGCGGTGGACTCATTCGGTCAAGTGTCCCGTCAAGTGTTTGGTTAGCATCTGGTTTGCAGTCGAAGGCCTATTTTGCCCGCGCTTGCCTCGGTTGCCCACCCTCCTCGTAAGCTCAAATTGAGGTCCATCAGTTTGAGGAGGATGCCATGACTGACCAAGTTTTTGATCGAGCGCAGCTGGCCGAGGCCGTCGGCAACGATATTGCCGACATGGCTCACTTTTGGATGCTGCGGAAGTTTCAATTTCTGGAGCCGGCGCGCGAGCAGTTCGAGATTATCGTCGATCCGTGGCTCAGCTATTGCGAGGAACCATCTCAAAACGAAATCATGGCCTACAACATGGCGTTTACCGATTGGCTGCTGTTTGAGCGCCCCTATTACCACGGCAAGACGCTGTTGGAGCTGTATGTGGACGAGCCGCCAGCGTCAATTTCTCCTGCTTCGCTCGGGCGACTTAAGCAGGTGCGTGACACGCAGTATTTCTCGCGCTTTGGCATTTTGGACAAGGATCCCGCGACTGGCATGGTCGTGCTGAAGGACACGCGCACCGACCGTCGCTTTGACGTCTACGACCCACATATCGTGCAAAAGGAGCACTGGAACGATGGCGCGATTGCGGTGCGACTCGCGTGCGTCGACGATGTCTGGCTGACGGCGGGGCAGCTCTACCTGTATGATATCGCGCGCCTGAGCGACACGGCGGTCGACGGGCCGGGCGCGGTGCATCCCGAGGACCTGGAGGACGGTTTCGACACCTCGTGCATCAGCTTCTTTTTGCGCCTGGTCCGCGACATCATGGGTGCCCAGGGGCGGTATGTGAAGTCCCTCAACATCTACGAACAGGAATGGGAGTAGGGGATGGGCAGTCGCGCCGCCGCCTGTCTATTTGTCTCGGTCTGTAACGTCTAGGGACAAAAAACCGGTCTACCTGTTACAGATCGAGATGTTTGGCGCCTGGCAGGGGGAATGTCTCAATCTGTAACATCTACAGGCCAAAACTCGACCTAACTGTTACAGATTGAGACAAAGGTTGGACGCGGTGCCGAAAGATCTTGATATGTAACATCTAGCGGCCAAAAACCGGTCTTCCTGTTACAGATCGAGACGTTTGTCGGCGGCGGCAACAGCGGCGATGGCCCATTTCTCCGATGTGGTGGTGATGAAAGTGTCTAATACCGTTCTTAAACACAAGCAGGCGACACGTAACACCTTGGCGCGGAATAGGATGCTTGCCAGGCTCACGGAGGCGGCTGAACAAGGCGTGCTGCTTGTGACGCACGACAATGCCGAGCTCATGTGGCTGCGGCGCCATGTGGGCACAGACGATATTGCGGAGCCCGAATTGCACCTATTCTGTTTTCAGCATGAATGGGATGCGTTGACGCCGCCGGAGCGGGCGCGGTGGACCATCAAGGGACTTGCCGAGTTTCACCCCGATTGGGCGTTTTGGGGGTATGACGCCGCGCTGATATGGGGTCTGGAGGTGCCGAATGATCTGCTTGGGCCGCGTTACTTGGTCAAGACGGGTTGTTCGGTGACGCTTAGTGCAGGATGTAGGCTGCTGCGTCCGCAGGCGGCGGGTGCGCTTGAGCGCGTCGACGGCGTTCGGGTGACGCCGTTTTGGCGCACGGTGGAGGATTGTCTGCTGCGTGCGCCGTTTTCGTATGGTCTGGCGATTGCCGATTCTGCATTGCGGGCGAAGGGTATGTCGCGCGACGACCTCTGCGAACGGCTCCAGGTCGATTGCGAGGGCAGGCGAGGGTATCGCAGAGCTCAGGCGATTGCGTCGCATGCGGACGGGCTGTCCGAAAACGGTGGCGAGTCTCGGTTCCGAGCGTTCTTTATTGCATACGGTTTTCCGGTTCCGGAGTTGCAGGTGGAGTTTCGCGATCCGCTCGATTCGAGCCGGGTGTTTCGGGTTGATTATTTCTGGAGGCTCGAGGACGGGACATGTGTCATCGGCGAGCTCGACGGAAAGGGGAAGTATACCTTGCAGAACGGCGAGGGTCGGGAGTCGGTCGACCCGTTCGTGGCAGAGCGTCAGCGGGAATCTCATCTGACAATGCTCGGGCACAAGGTGCTTCGGTTCACGTTTGATGAACTCAAGAACCCGGGGAAGCTGGCTGAAAAGATGAGGCTGGCGGGTATTTCGCAGCGGACCGATTTGGCTGAGGGATGGAAGCGTCAGTGGTATGGGCACTGAAGCGGACTGTCTCAATCTGTAACAACAGGGGACCGTTTGGCCTCGCAACTGTTACAGATCAAGACAATAGGTTGGCTACCGTTAAAAGATCTTAATCTGTAACATCTAGAGGCCGAAAACCTGTCTACTTGTTACAGATTTAGACGTTTGACGACGGTGCTGGAGAATATCTCGATCTGTAACATCTGACGGCCAAAATTCGACCCAACTGTTACAGATTGAGACAAAGGCTGGACGCGGTGCTGAAAGATCTCGATCTGTAACATTTGGAAGGTTAAAGACGGTCTATCTGTTACAGATCAAGACGTTTTGCTGGAACGACCGGAGCATCGCTGCACTGGTCTGTTCATCCTCACGACCCTCTCTTCCCTCCGTTAACCGATATGTTTGACTTTAGTTCGCTGCATTAGGTGATAATGGACAAATGTTCAAGTTAATCGTGAGGGAGGAGCTCGATATGGCGTCTGCCGATCGTTCCACGTTGTTTATCAATGCGACCGTCCTGGATGGTTCGGAACATATGGAGCCGCAGCCCGACATGGCCGTGGCAGTTGAGCGCGGTCTCATCACGTGGATGGGGCCGAGTGCTGTGGCGCAGGCGCCTGCAGGTGCCGAGGTCATCGATCTGGCAGGGGCGTATCTCATGCCGGGCCTCATCAATATGCATGTGCATCTGTGCGGCTCGGGTAAGCCGGTTTCGGCGGGCGATGCGGGCGCGCTGATGAAAAAGCTCGATAATCCCGTGGGGCGCGCCATCGTGCGCCACATTCTTAAGGGCAGCGCCCAGCAGCAGCTGGCAAGCGGCGTGACCACGGTGCGCGGCGCGGGCGACCCGCTGTTTGCCGATCTTGCCGTGCGCGATGCTATCGATGCCGGCAAGTATCAAGGCCCTCGCCTGGTGGCGCCGGGAACGGGTGTCACGGTGCCGGGTGGCCATGGTGCGGGTTTGTTCGCCCAGGTGGCTAACGGTCCCGCCGAGGCAGCCGAACAGGTGCGCGACCTGTATGCGCGCGGTGCCGACGTCATTAAGCTGTTCGTAACGGGCGGTGTGTTCGATGCGACCGAGGTGGGCGAGCCGGGCGTGCTGCGTATGCCGGTGGAGGTTGCCGCAGCGGCGTGCAAGGCGGCACACGATATGGGCCTTCCGGTTATGGCTCATGTCGAGAGTACCGAGGGCGTGAAGGCCGCGCTTGAGGCCGGCGTTGACACGATTGAGCACGGCGCTCCGTTGACGCCCGAGATTCTGGAGCTGTACCGTGGCGCCGCGGGCACGCAGCTCGAGGGACGCGCGCCGAGCGTGACCTGCACCATCAGCCCGGCGCTGCCGTTTGTATTGCTCGACCCGGAAAAGACCCATTCGACCGATACGCAAAAGAAGAACGGCGACATCGTGTGCTCGGGCATTATCGAGAGTGCTCGTGCGGCGCTGGAAGCCGGTATCAAGGTAGGCCTGGGCACGGATTCGAGCTGCCCGTTCGTGACCCAGTACGACATGTGGCGCGAGGTGGCCTATTTTGCCAAGTACGTGAGCGTGAGTAATGCGTTTGCGCTGCATACGGCCACGCAGGTCAATGCCGAGCTGCTGGGACTGGGCGGCGAGACCGGCACAATCGAGTGCGGTAAGGCCGCCGATATCCTGGTGACGCGCGAGAACCCGCTCGATGACCTGTGCGCTCTGCGTGAGCCGATGTACGTGATGTGTCGCGGTGATCTGATGCGCAAGCTCAAGGTGAAGCGTATTCCCGAGGTTGATAACGAGCTCGACACGATTATGGCCATGCCGGCTGAGGCGCTGGCCGAGGAGCTCGCCCGCGACGGTGTGGCATAGGTGTGACAAAGGTGTAGCTCCGTTGCCGCATGTAAAAAGCCGAGGTCTCAACACGAGGCCTCGGCTTTTTTATCGAACAAATACTTAAGATTTGGGACAAACAAACCTGATTAATTTGTCCCGCGTGCGGGCGTTAGGAGCGGGTTTCCATCTTGGCGTGGCACTTGGGGCAGGTGACGCGGATCTTGCCTTTGCCCTTGGGGACGGAGAGCATCTGGCCGCAGTTGGGGCACTTGAGGTATGCCGTAGTTTTGCGACCCTTCCACATCTTCTTGGCCGTGCGCTTGGCGCGCTCAAAGTCTTCCTTGCTCGTTCCAGCCGCGCGCGAGGTGCTGGCTGCTGCAGCGCCGCCGCCCAAGCTGGCGACGAACTTGCCCAAGCCGGGGACGTTCGCGGTCGCGGCGACAAAGGCAGCGTTTTCCTTGCGACGCGCATCGATGTTTTTGGACAGGCCGCGCAGCACGCCAATCACGATCACGGCGATGGCGATCCAGCTGAGCCACTGGATGCGGGCTATCGATCCGATCATCGCGATGACGATGCCGGCAAAGCCCATCACGATGGTGAGTTCATCGGCACCATTGCGGCCCTTCATAAAGTCATTCATGCAAATTGCCTTTCGTTCGATATGCTGCACGCCTTTATACCCGATTTAGAGCAAGGGGGACAGGTCAATCTGCACCAATGCGGTGCAAACGTGCCTGTCCCCGATACACCAAGATGGTGCAAAGCAGTCTGTCCCCAATGCCCCAATCACTTGGAGAGCTTGTCGACGACGCGTTCGATCTCGGCGAGCTTGGCGGCCTTGAGGTCTTCGTCGCCCGATTCGATTGCCGAAGTCACGCAGCCCTCGATATGCGCCTTGAGCACGTCGGCGTTGATGCGCGCAATGAGCGCCTGCGTTGCCATAAGCTGCGTGGAAATATCGACGCAGTAGCGGTCCTCCTCGACCATCCGCAGGATGCCGTCGATCTGACCGCGTGCCGTCTTGAGCATGCGGGTCACCGATTTATGGTCTGCCATCATGGCGGGCCCTCGTTTCTGGTCGGGGTGCGCGTGGGTCGTTACGCGGCGGTTACGGACAGGGCGTGGAACTTCTCGCCGGCGCCCTCGACGGCGGCGGCGAGCTGCTCGGCGGTCACGGTGTCGGCGCACTCCACCTGGACGGTCTGGGTCTCGTGATCGGCGTCGGCGTCGGTCACGCCGGCCACGTTGAGCAGTGCCGTCTCGACAGTAGCGTCGCAGTGGCCGCACATAAGGCCCGAGGTTTTGATCGTGTAGTTCATGGTTGTACTCCTTATCGATTGAGGTTTTCTGACAGTTTAGTCGTGAACAGAGTCATCTTAAAGGTGCGCTGAGGTGCCCGAGATTGCCCCGAAAGAGGAGCGAAGCGTACTTGGGTACGCGAGCGACGGTTTGAGGGGCAAGGTCGGGTGCCTCAGCGTGCCGTCTTGGGCTTAAAGGTTCGTAGGCGCAATGCATTAGTCACGACGCACACGCTCGACAGGCTCATGGCCGCAGCGCCAAACATCGGCGAGAGCTGCCATCCGGTGAGCGGGAAGAACACGCCCGCCGCCAGCGGAATGCCGATGCCGTTGTAGAACAGCGCCCAGAACAGGTCCTGCTTGATGTTGCGGATCGTGGCGCGCGAAAGCTCGATGGCGCGGGCGACGTCCATGAGGTCGCTGCGCATGAGTACCACGTCGGCGCCCTCCTTGGCGATGTCGGCGCCGGTGCCAATGGCAAGGCCCACGTCGGCGCGCGCCAGGGCGGGGGAGTCGTTGATGCCGTCGCCCACCATGGCGACCTTGCTGCCCGCATCCTGCAGTTCGCGCACGTGGCGTTCCTTGTCGGCGGGCAGGACGTCGGCGATGACCTGCGCACGGTCGAGTCCCACACGGTGGGCGATTGCTTCGGCAGTGACGCGGTTGTCGCCGGTGAGCATGCGCACGTCGACGCCGAGCTTGCGGAGCGCGGCGATGGCCTCGGCGCTCGTCTCCTTGACCTCGTCAGCCACGGCAATGGTGCCGGCAAGCTCGCCGTTCTTGGCAAAGAACAGCGGCGTCTTGCCTTCGGCAGCAAATTGCTCGGCAAGACCCGCGGGCACGGTAACGCCCAACTCGTTCATCAGGCACACGTTACCAGCGGCAATGGCGTTTTGCCCCTCGCGTGCCGTAACGCCACGACCGGGCACGGCAGCAAAGTCCTCGACCATGCGCGCGACGATTCCGCGCGACTCGCACTCGGCCATAATCGCCTCGGCCAGCGGGTGCTCGCTCGAGCGCTCCAACGCGGCGGCCAGCTTGAGCAGCGCCTTTTCGCTCATGGTGGGCGAGCCGTCGGCACGTGCGGCAACCACGATATCGGTCACGGCCGGCTTGCCTCGGGTGACGGTGCCCGTCTTATCGAGCACCACGGCGCCCACGCTGCGCAGGTTCTCTAGCGCCTCGGCGCTCTTAAACAGAATGCCCATTTCGGCGCCCTTGCCGGTGCCCACCATAATGGCGACGGGCGTGGCCAGACCCAGTGCGCACGGACAGCTGATCACCAGCACGGCCACGGCGGAGGTGAGCGCCTCGTTTATGCTGCCGGTCAGTGCCATCCACACTACAAAGGTCACGACCGAGATTACAAACACCACGGGCACGAACACGCCGGCGACCTTGTCGGCCATGCGGGCGATGGGCGCCTTGGTGGCGTTGGCGTCCTCGACGAGCTGGATAATCTTGGCGAGCGACGTGTCGGCGCCCACACGCGTGGCGCGGAAGGTAAACGAGCCCGTGCGGTTGACCGTGGCCGCGTTGACGGTGGCACCGGCGGTCTTTTCCACAGGGATGGACTCGCCGGTGAGCGCACTCTCGTCCACGGCCGAGCTGCCCTCGAGCACCACGCCATCGACGGGGATGGACTCTCCGGGGCGTACGCGCAGGACCTGGCCGGGAAGGATGCTGTCGACGTCGACGGTGGTCTCGGTGCCGTCCTCTGCCACGACGGTCGCGCTCTTGGGCGCCAGGTCGATGAGCGCCTCGATGGCGCCGCCGGTCTTGGATTTGCTGCGTGTCTCGAGGTATTTGCCCACGGTGACGAGCGACAGGATCGTGCCCGCACTCTCAAAATACAGGTTGCCCATGCTCGTCATCATGGCCTCGTGGATTTGCCCGGCGGCCAGCTGGTCGGCCATGATAAACATGGCATAGAACGACCAGGCGACGGAAGCGGTGGCGCCCACGGCAATAAGGGCGTCCATGGTGGGCGCGCCGTGTGCGAGCGATTTAAACCCGTTGATAAAGTACGCGTCGTTGACGTAGACGATAGGGATGAGCAAGACGAGCTCGGTGAGGGCGAGCGTCATGCTGTGGGTATGGTCGGTGAAAATGCCGGGCAGCGGCCAGCCAAGCATGTGCCCCATGCCTATGTAGAACAGTGGGATGAGGAATACGATCGAGACGATGAGGCGGGTGCGCATGGCGGAGGCGGCGGCCTCCAGCTTTTTGGTCGGCGACTCCATATGGGCGGCGCCGGACCTGGCTTGCGTACTGCCGCTTTGGGCGGCGTCGGTGCCCGTGCTGACGGGTGAGGCCGAGTAGCCAGCGCGATCGACGGCGGTGCAGATGTCGTCGGGGGTGACCTGCGCGGGGTCATAGTCCACCAACATGGAGCCGGCGAGCAGGTTGACGGCGACGCTTTGGACGCCGACGAGCTTGCTGACGGCGCGGTCCACATGCGCTTGACAGGCGGCGCATGTCATGCCGCCCACGTCGAACTTATCTTGAGCCATGGCTTCTCCTTTCTGCGGCGTAGTGTTTGAATTGTTAACCTGCCGATACTATACACCCATACCCCCTGGGGGTGTCCAGTGGAGATTGAAATGTATGACATTCTGGTATTGGTCGAGGTGATAGCCAGGTCGGCGGACCGTAGCCGGTCTAATGTCTCAATCTGTAACAACTAGACCCGTTTTTGTCGAGTAACTGTTACAGATCGAGACATTACATCGAGCCACAACTTAACGTCTCAATCTGTAACACCTAAGGATCGTTTTTCCTGCTAGATGTTACAGATCGAGACAAACCATTCGAGGGTAACCCGAACATCTCGATCTGTAACAATAAGACCGATATTTGGGTCCTAGATGTTACAGATCGAGACAATCTCGGAGCAGATGCCCCGGCCATACAACGTAAAACGCCGGGGCGCCCGTGTGGTGGACGTCCCGGCGCATGTCAGACGGGGTTTGTGAAGCGGTGGGAGGGGGGAGAAGCCGTCCTTCCGAGATTCTTACTCCTGACGACGTTTCTTGTCGGTTAGGAAGACACCGGCGGCTACAAGCACGACGCCTCCGATGACAAACGTCTCACCGGCGAGCGCAGCATTGTCGCCTGTGGTGGGAAGTGCCGAGTTAGCGGCCGTCTTGGCGTTGCCGGCAGACGGCTTTCCAGCAACCGGCTTAGCGGCAGCCTGCGTGATCTTGGCCTGCTCGGCCTTCGCCGCCTCTTGCTCCTGGCGGGCGATCTCGTCCTTCAGGGCTTGCTCGGCGGCTACGCGTTTTGCCTTCGCCTCGTTGTAGTCGTTGAGAGCCGCGGTGTAGGCGGGCGTCGCAGCATCAAGGTCTGCCTGAGCGGCATCAAGTGCGGCCTTTGCGTTATGTTCTGCCTGCTTGGCGGCGACGCACTTGGCAAAGAGGGCATTGAGCGTATCGTTCGCGTTTGCGTCAGAGCCAGTAGCAATGCCGTTTTCGACGTTGATGGACTTGACCTTTCCGAGAGTTGCGACAACGGCATCCGATGCGGCCTGAGAATTCTCGACCGCCTGTTCGGCGTTCGCGATGGCATCATTTGCCGCACCAAGGGCGACTCCGGCCTCAGTCACTGCTGCGTCGGCGTCCTTCTTGGCCGCCTTGGCCGCGGTAAGATTGTTGGCCGCGTTGCTCAGGGCGTCGGCATGGGCCTTCTTTGAAGCAAAGTCGTTTTTCGCCGTGGTCAGATCGCTCGCAGCGTGCTCCGCGGTCGCCGCCTTGGCCTCGGCGTTGTCCTTCGCGGTGTCGAGGGCCTGCTTCTTGGCAACCGCGTCGCGCTCCGCCTTTTCGAGAGCACTCTGGGCAGACGTCTGGGCTGCCGTGGCTTCATCAAGCGTTTGATGGGCCTTGTCAGCCTTTTCCTGAGCCGCAGCAACATCGGCAGAATACTTGGCAAGTTCCTTCTTTGCATCTTGCAGAGCCTGCTGCTTTACGAGAGTCTCTGCCTTGGCGTCATCAACCTTCTTCTGACTCTGAGCGGCTTGCTCTTGCGATGCCTTAAGCTCGGCGCGCTTCTGGTTGACGACCTGCTCTGCGGTCGCCACGTTACTTTGGGCGGCTTTGACCTGGTCTTCGGCTTCGGTAACTTTTCCGTTTGCCTTGGCGAGATTCTGCTCTGCTAGGGCAACAGCGGCGGCGGCACTTGCTACGCTGTCGTTCTTGGCGGCAAGGTTGCTGTTCGCGGTATCAACGCCTTCCTGCTTTTGAGCGACGAGGGTCTCAGCTACCTTTACGGCATTGGCTTTCGATGCCGCTGTGCTGCGCTTTTGTTCAAGGTCCGTCTTTGCGGCGGCGAGCTTTTCGCTGGCTTTGGAGAGGCTCAGCTGATACTGATCAAAGAGATTCTCGAGTTCATCGATCGAGTATTCTTTCTCGTACGAACCGTAATTGTTGTCGATCTCCAAGACGAACACATACGGCCAAAGGGTTCCGCGCGAGTTGATGCCGTATCCCATGGTTTTGGCGTTAGGTTGTACGATATTCAAATAATGGCCGACGGTGCCAAAACCCACGCCTTGGGCTCCGAATTCGGTACCGTGACTCCAGAAAGTCTTCCAAGCATCTTTGGGGGCAACGTTGCCAAGGCCGGCTTTCGCTGCAGCATCGTCAAATATTATCTTTTCGCCATCAACCCATTGGTGCGCGATGTTTTCTTTCGTGCTGAAGTTCCAAGCGGCATTTTCAAATCCGGCATAGTCTGAGTGCCCCTTCGTTGCGTCGGAGTAATTGGAATCAGACTGAGCGATTGCCATTTGCTCTGCCGTCACCTTAAGCTCGCTAAGGCCGACGCTTTTGCGATATTCATTAATTTCGCGCAGCTTGTCAAACGATAGCTTGGCGTTGTCGAGTGACGTGCCGTCTTTTTTATCGCCAATGGTCGTCGGGTTTTTATCGCTCTGCCTATAGATGATGTTTGCAGCGTCGTTGGCACCGATGAACTGGTAGAAGCCGATGACGCTCTGCGCCTCCGCTGTCGTTGCCTTATCGGTTGCTGCCTTGCACGTATCGTATGCTTTCTGTGCATCGACAACGGCTTGATCGGCGGCCGCCTGGTTTGCCTTGGCAGTTTCGAGCGCCTTGTCTGCCTGCTCCTTCTCGGCTTTTGCCTGGTCGACTTGTTTCTGAGCGGCCTTTGCCTTCTCCAGTTCGGCAGCATGTGCCTGCTTTGCCGAGGTCAACTCCGATTGCGCCGCATCGGCTTTCGTCTGGGCTGCCGTTACATCATTTTCGGCCGCTGCGACTGTCTGCTTCTTGGCTTCGAGCTCGCTTTCGGCGCCGGTGAGGGCGTCCTGCTTGGATTCAACGTCGCTATTTGCCTGAGAAAGGCTTGCTTCGGCAGTCGCCTGCTGCTTTTTCGCCTGGTCGAGTGCGCTTTGGGCAGCATCGACCTTTGCCTGGGCGGCGTCATACTCCGGGCCCTCGGCGCCTGCCTTTGCGGCCGCCAAATCGGCTTGTGCGCTGTCATACGCTGTCTGTGCCGCGACTACCTTACCATCCGCGGCGTTCTTTTCCTGCTGAGCGGAAGCCAGCGTGCCTGCCGCTTCGTCGTAAGCGCTCTGCGCGGCGCTCTGAGCCTGCTGGGCATCGGCGAGCGCGGAATCGGCAGTGGCCTTCGCAGCCTTTGCTTGGTCCAGAGCGGCCTGCGCATCTGCGGCAGCCTGCTCGGCGACCTTGATTTCCTCCGGCGTTGCGTTGGCGGCTGCCTTCTGGGCTGCCTCGAGCTTGGCCTGCGCGTCGGCTGCCGTCAGCTTTGCGGCATCAAGGACCTTCGACTTGTCCTCGGCGTCGGTCTTGGCTGCATCGAGCTTTCCTTGGGCATCCTTCAGCGTGGCACTGGCGCTGTCGGCCGCCTTGACGCTTTCATCGAGCTGGCGAGCATATTCGGCGCGCGCGGCGGCCTCTGCCTGCGAATTATCGGAGACGGAGGCGTCATAGGTGCTTTGTGCGTTGTCGCGGGCCGTCTGCTTTTCGGTATAGGGAGCAGCCACCGTGTCGTAGTCGGATTTGGCGTCTGCCTCGGCAGCCTTTGCGGCGTCGATAGCAGCCTGCAAGTCGGCAATCTTCTGGGCGTTTGCCTTTACTGCGGAGCCTGCCGCCTCGCCGGCGTGGACAGCAAGCGGGGACATGATCGCGTCCTGTGCCGTGGTATCACTCGCATCGTTGGCAAATGCCGAGAACGGCGCGAGCAGCGACGAGCCAGTCATAGCGATGGTGGTTGCCGCGGTGACGGCGAGTCGTGTTGCCTTGTAGCCCGAGAATGTGGGGCGAGGCTCGTTGCCGCCTGAGACTTCCAAGTGTTTAGGTGCGTACTTTGCCATTTCTTCTCCCAATCGTTGAAGGGGTACCTATGACAATTCGTACGTTACGACCGCCGAAAGGGCTTCTGTTGCGCAACATTGGCAAGGAAATATCGACACACTTGAATCACATTTATGAGGCGAAGTTCTCGGCAAGCTAATGTCTCGTTCTGTAACATCTAGCAGCAAATATGACCTCTAACTGTTACAGATTGAGACAGACTGCCCGCGGTCAACTCAAATGTCTTGATCTGTAACATCTAGAGAGGTTTTTGACCCCTTACTGTTACAGATTGAGATGTTGTCTCGCGGGGCTGGGGTTTGTCTCGTTCTGTAACATCTAGACCTGTATCTGCCGAGCTAATGTTACAGATCGAGACAATTGCCGGGGAGGGGTTCCGTCACGGCAAGACGCCCGCCGCCTAGATGCAGAATCCGGGAATCACGCAGGTCCGTTTATCGGGCTTGCTTGCAGACGTGGCGTAATTAAAGACATCGCCGTCGTCGCCCACGCGGTTCATATAGAGCGTGCCCTCGTTCTCCGACGTGTCGGGGCTCGCCGTACGCTCCCACCAACAGACATCCTTGCCCTTCCACTGGCGAATCATCATGCTGTTCGTGGTAAAGGGGCTCACCTTAAGCTCGCGGAACAGCTGGTACTCCTTGCCCTCGCCGTTGTAGATGCCGGATAGGTAATGGTAGTCCTCGCTAAAGTCCTTGGGCGCCTGTCCGCCGCAGAGCTCGACCATGGCGGGCAGCCAAAGGGTCGCGGGCAGCTCGCTCAGGCACGAAGTGCTTTTGGTGGCGCCGACGTTGTTCGAGATCTTCTTGACCGGACTGATAACCGATTGCAGTTCCTTGGGAAGCAGCTTAATGCCGTCCTCATCGAGCCATGTGCGCAGCTCGCAGTCTTCCCAGCCACCGTTGAGCGGGTGCTCTGAGGCATCGCGCTCGGCAATACCTGCGTCAAAGATAAATGACAGACCGGCCTTGCCGTTGGTATCCGCCAGGTCGTCGTGAAGAATGCCCACGAGTTGCGCCCCGACCTCCAGCCCGTTGGTGAGCGTAACGCGCTTGGTGCTCGGGTAGGGAATACGGCCGTCGTCGTCGAGCAGATGATAACGCTTGGCGATCTTGCGAGCTTCGGCGTTGCTCTTCGCCGCCTTAATCTTGAGCGAAATCTCTTGCAGCTGATCCCAGGTGTAGTCGTCAAGTGTACCGCGGATGCCGTCCAGGTAGTCGGGGATGCCGAAGCCATGGGTTGCGGCTCCGATAACGCCGAGCCCCGCAACGGCTGCGACAACGCCACCGATAATAAAGCGGCGGCGGGTCATGGCATCGTGCCGGGCCTGCTCCAGAATCTCTCGCGCTCGCTCGCCGGCGACGTCGACCTTAAGGTGCGTGCCGGAATCGATATCAATTGCAGCCTCGTCTCCTGTGCCTTCGCGGCCCTCGGATTCGGCGTCGGTGAGGTATGCCGAGAGCACCTCGAGCATCTGCTGCTCGGTAGGGCGATCGCCCTGTTCGACCGAGATGCCTTTCATGATGATCTGGACGAGCGCTTCATCGCCCTCGCAGCGCGGCTCGAGCGGTGCCGGCTTGGTCTTGGTCTTTACGAGATAGAACGAGCCGGTTGCAGCGGCGTCCGTCGACTCAAAGTCAAACGGTTTGCGACCGCTGTAGAGCTGGTACAGAATGCTCGAAAGCGCATAGACGTCGATTGCCGGCGAACGGCGAAGGGCCGCGATTCCTTCGATATCCTGCGTGAGCATCTCGGGCGCGGCGTATGCGGGCGTGGCAAAGCGCCAGATGTCGGCGCGCCGGGTGATCGTGGCGTCGCCGAGAGCCATGGTCGCGGAGCCCATGTCGATGAGGCAGGGGTCAAAGGAGCAATCGGCAATCTGCTGCTCGAGCGTTCGGCTGGTGGTGCGGAACATGATATTGGCAGGCGACAGGTCGCGATGGACGACCGGATTCACGAGGCCTTGGGTCATCAAGAGCGCGCGAAGCACGGCGTTTCCAACGGCGGCCACCATCTGGGTGGTCAGCCCACCCGAGGCATCGTGTGGAAGCAGGGGCAGCGCCTGCTTGAGCGAGGTGCCCTCGACCCACTCCATGAGGATGAGCGGGTCGTCCTCGCACGATCCATAGCCATAGACACGCGGAAATCCGCGCAGGTGCGAGACGGTACACAGATGACGGTACTCCTCGAACAGCGCGGCGGTGTTGGCCAGGTGCGCGGCTGATTGCTCGGCGGAGCGGTCGGGGGCAGCGGGGGAAAGGATGGCGTTGTCCTTGAGTAGCTTGACGGCAAAGACCTCGCCGCTCGTGTTGGTCGCGCGCAGCACGTGCCCGATGTTGCCGTTGTCGCGGTGGGCCGTCTGGAGAATAAGCGTCATAAACCGACGCTTGGCGTCGTCCTTGGCGCTGGGGTCGACCGCCACGGCGGTGTCGAACGTGTCAAGACGAATGAGTTTGTCGCCATAGGCGCTATCGGTAGTATCCATGGCGTTCCTTTGTCTGGCATGGGTTGCCGCGCGTATACGTGGGTAGTGCGGATATCGGTAAAATACCATGATAGCCGCACTACCCACGTATACCGTTGAGTATTGTCGTTTACGACGCAGAAAGTAGAAGACGAAAGACGGACGGCGACCGTCTTTCGATCGCCGTCCGCGCTAGTCCACAATGACAAGGAATGTCGTGTAGAGACCCAGATGGAGCCTGTCGCTGTTTTCGATTTCCACCGGGGGATAGACTTTGCCGGGCTCTCGTTGGTCGCGGGGCGGCTCAATCACAATATCGCCGTCGCCCGCGCCCGATTCGAGCACCGTGCCGTTGGTCGACCCAAGGCCCTGGGCGTACCAGTGCCCACCCTCGAGCCAAATGCGGAGATGCTCACGCGATGCATCAGCGCCTACATCGGTGATGCTGGGCGAGGTTTTGGGCAAAGAACCAATTACCGTGCCGCGCGGGTCACGCGTAAGGGGGTGGATCTGCATGTCAACGCTGTTTCCGGCGTGCGTCCTAAGCAAGCCGAGGTTGGGGGCGACGGTGCGTGGCTGCTCCAGGCTGCCCATAAAGCCACGTCCGACGGTAGTTTCGGTGGTGCCAAAGTGCCCGCCCGTCTTGCTGTCGCAAAAGCGCTCGACGGTGGCCACGCCTTGAACGGGATCGGCAAGTGCACCCGTTGCCACAAAGAGCATCAAGAAGAGCGTGCTTTTTTCGCGCACGGCATTGCCGTCAAAGTTGTCGATGCGATTGAGAGCATTTGCATATAGGCGGCTGTCCAGCTTGTAGCTGGCGAGAGCCGACATCATTTCGTTGGCGGCCGGACCGCGATAGTGCTCGGCGATTGCCTGATAGGCGGACTCGCCGCCGCCGAGCTTGCTGCAGATTGCCGCGGAAAGGTTGAGCGTGGTGACGGCAAAGTCGCTGTAGATGGCGGGTGCGCACTGGTCGGGCTCGCGATGGACGATGTAACGGGTGAGATACGAGCGGTTGGAAGAGCATTTCTCGAGCAAGGTGCTGCCGAGATAGGAGTTTCCATTGATAAGCATTCGGGCGATTTCGAGATGCTTAAGACCGCCGAACGAGCGAATATCGTTATAGAGGACCGAGCAAGGCGTCTCTGCTGCCACGGATACCTCCTTTGATTGCTTCCTAGCCAATATGGCGATAGGAATTAATGCCCCCCGGTGGGCGACGTATTAAATGGCTGCGCAATATATAGCGTAACCAAAGCAACATTATAGGCCACATGTTCGAAATTGCAGAAAGACTGAGAGATTTGGTTTGGACTGGACGGAAATTTCTCTCTGTCTTGATCTGTAACAATTGGGGCCGGTTTTGCTCCGTAACTGTTACAGATTGAGACGTTTGTGGGCCGTGTCGACCGTTTGTCTCGATCTGTAGCACGTAGAGGAAGATTTGCCCTGTAGATGTTACAGATTGAGACAATCGGCCCAGACCCGCCTCATCCGCCTCGTCATCTGTGGTTTACGTGGGGGCATGCGAAGCACGGGTATACTAACCGGCGGCGAATCTGCTCCATCGCTTAGAGCTGCTGCGTCTGGACGGCGCGTGATAGGGCTGCCAAAGCGATCGCCAGCGTGCTGAGCAACGTCCTCTCTGTGCGCACCCGTTTTTGTATGTATTAGCGCACTACCAAGCACGCCCGCGCGGCCGCATGCCGTGCCCATTGCGCGTGCAGATAAGGAACAACAACATATGCGTAATTCTGTATCCGACGTCACCGACGCCGAGATTCTGGACGAGACCCGTGAGGCCATGACCCAGGCTGCCTTCGATGCCGCCGATGAGGCCAATGCTGCCCAGGCCGTCGAGTCCGCTACCGAGAGCCTGCCCGCCTTTGACGAGCTGGGCCTTTCCGACGAGATGCTTCGTGCTATCGAGAACCTGGGCTACACGGCGCCGACGCCCGTGCAGGCCGGTTCGATTCCTGTGGTGCTCGAAGGCCGCGACCTGCTTGCCGCCGCTCAGACCGGCACCGGCAAGACGGCTGCCTTTTTGCTGCCGACCATGAACAACCTGGAGCACATCGCTCCGCCCAAGCCTGTGCGCGAGCGCAGCGGCCGCAACCGCCGTCGCGGTGCCAAGAAGCCCGAGGGCAACGGTCGCGGTCCCGTGATGCTCGTCATCACCCCCACGCGCGAGCTTGCCCAGCAGATCGACGAGGTCGCGAGCAAAATCGCCGACGTCACGGGCCACGTTGCCGTGACCGTCGTGGGCGGCGTGAGCTACAAGCCGCAGACCGCGGCACTCAAGTACGGCTGCGATATCCTGGTCGCCACGCCGGGCCGTCTGGTCGATCTGATCGAGCAGGGCGCCTGCCACCTGGACGAGGTCAAGGTGCTGGTGCTCGACGAGGCCGACCGCATGCTCGACATGGGCTTTTTGCCCGCCGTCCGCCGCATTGTGCGCGAGACGCCGTCCGAGCGCCAGACGCTTCTGTTCTCGGCGACGCTTGACGAGGAAGCCGTGGGCGAGATCACCGACCTGGTGAGCGATCCGGCCCGCGTGGAGATCGCGCCCGCCACGTCGACCGCCGACACCGTCGACCAGTTTGTGTTCCCGGTGTCCATCGAGGCCAAGAACAACCTGCTGCCCGAGTTCCTCAAGAAGGAGGGCCCGGAGCGCACCATCGTCTTTATGCGCACCAAGCACCGCGCCGACAGCTGCTGCCGTCGTCTGGAGCGTAAGGGCATCAAGGCTGCCGCGATTCACGGCAACCGTAGCCAGGCCCAGCGCGAGCGCGCGCTTTCAGCTTTCCGCGACGGCACCGTCGACGTGCTGGTGGCAACCGATGTTCTCGCCCGCGGCATCGACATTAGCGACGTGCGCTACGTCGTGAACTTTGACGTGCCGGCCGAGCCGACCGACTATATCCACCGCATTGGCCGTACGGGCCGCGCCGGCGAGCTGGGCTGGGCCATTACGTTTGTGACCGAGCAGGACGTCGACGAGTTCTACGAGATTGAGAAGCTCATGGACAAGACGGCCGATATTTACGAAGCGGGCGACCTGCACGTGGGTCCCAACCCGCCC
>CALJDJ010000019.1 GCA_938023705.1 uncultured Collinsella sp. | reverse complement strand
GGCGTTCATCTCACGCAGGGTCTGCACGGCTGCCAGCACGCCTTGCGCGGCCGGCCCGTGCTGTTCCCCAACTTTTCGCTCGGCGAAGAGTATGAACATGCGCCGCCGGCGACGAATCGCCAAATCTCACCGTATCTCCCGAGCGGACGATTTCGCACCGGTCTGCCCGTCGAAGGGCTTGCGATCGAACGGGGCGACCTTTTCTATGCATGTCCGCGAGCCAGCGTCTTTTATGGCACGGCGCTCGACGCCGACCTTCGGACGCGCGGCGTAAGCACGCTTGTCATGGCCGGGATAAGCACCACCGGCGTTGTTCTTTCAAGCGTCGCCTGGGCTAGTGATGCGGACTACGACGTGCGTTTGGTCCAGGACTGCTGCTACGACCCGGATCGGGATGCCCACGAAGCTCTGTTGCGTTCCGGGTTCGGCGGACGTGTACAGGTCGTGTAATTTTCGGGCCTCGCATGATCGCGGCCATAGCCGCAGGTGGATTGGTGCGAGGCAGGGCCAGTCCAAGTCAGGGTGCGGTCATCGCGGCGCCTGCAACTCTCAAAAACCCATCGCCGTAGCGGAGGTCTTGTAATCGCATGTCATTACGCACGCCCGATTTATTGTTCACAGCGATAGCACCTGCCATTTGGGGCAGCACCTACATTGTCACCACCCAATACCTGCCGAACTTCTCACCGATGACGGTCGCGATGCTGCGGGCGTTGCCGGCGGGTTTATTGCTCGTGATGATCGTCCGACAGATTCCAACGGGAATCTGGTGGATGCGCATCTTCATCCTCGGCGCACTTAATATTTCGCTATTCTGGAGCTTGTTGTTTATTTCGGTCTACCGCCTGCCGGGCGGGGTCGCGGCGACGGTAGGCGCTGTGCAGCCGCTGATGGTCGTGTTCATCTCTGCCGCTCTGCTAGGTAGCCCGATACGATTGATGGCGGTCCTGGGGGCTATTTGCGGAACTGCGGGCGTGGCGCTGTTGGTGTTGACACCAAACGCAGCGCTAGATCCTGTCGGCGTCGCAGCGGGCCTGGCGGGGGCGGTTTCCATGGCGTTCGGAACCGTGCTGACCCGCAAGTGGCAACCTCCCGTGCCTCTGCTCACCTTTACCGCCTGGCAACTGGCGGCCGGAGGACTTCTGCTCGTTCCAGTAGCTTTAGTGTTTGATCCGCCAATCCCGATGCCTACAGGAACCAATGTTCTCGGCCTGGCGTGGCTCGGCCTGATCGGAGCGGGTTTAACCTACTTCCTTTGGTTCCGGGGGATCTCGCGACTCGAACCTACAGTTGTTTCCTTACTGGGCTTTCTCAGCCCGGGGACCGCCGTGTTGCTAGGATGGTTGTTCTTGGATCAGACGCTGAGTGCGCTTCAAATCATCGGCGTCCTGCTCGTGATCGGGAGTATCTGGCTGGGCCAACGTTCCAACCGCACTCCTAGGGCGCGTATAGCTTGCCGGAAGTCGCCTTGACCCGCATGGCATAGGCCTATCGTTTCCACGATCAGCGATCGGCTCGTTGCCCTGCGCCGCTCCAAAGCCCGCGACGCAGCGCCGGCAGGCAGAGCAAGTAGAGGGCAGCGCCTGCAATCCATGCCCACCCGTTCCACGTTGTTATAGAAGCCGCATAGATCGCCGTGAAGAGGAGGGGTCCGACGATCGAGGTCAGGCTGGTGAGCGCCGCCAGTGAGCCTTGCAGCTGCCCCTGACGTTCCTCATCCACCTGCCTGGACAACATTGCTTGCAGCGCCGGCATTCCGATGCCACCCGAAGCAAGCAGGACCATGATCGGGAACGCCATCCATCCCCGTGTCGCGAAGGCAAGCAGGATGTAGCCTGTGCCGTCGGCAATCATTCCGAGCATGAGTGCCCGCCTTTCGCCGAGCCGGGCGGCTACAGGGCCGGTGATCATTGCCTGGGCGAGTGAATGCAGAATGCCAAATGCGGCAAGCGAAATGCCGATCGTGGTCGCGTCCCAGTGAAAGCGATCCTCGCCGAAAATGACCCAAAGCGCGGCCGGCACCTGTCCGACAAGTTGCATGATGAAGAAGACCGCCATCAGGGCGGCGACGACGGTCATGCCCCGGGCCCACCGGAACGAAGCGAGCGGGTTGAGAGCCTCCCGGCGTAACGGCCGGCGTTCGCCTTTGTGCGACTCCGGCAAAAGGAAACAGCCCGTCAGGAAATTGAGGCCGTTCAAGGCTGCCGCGGCGAAGAACGGAGCGTGGGGGGAGAAACCGCCCATCAGCCCACCGAGCACAGGTCCCGCGACCATCCCGAACCCGAAACAGGCGCTCATGAAGCCGAAGTGCCGCGCGCGCTCATCGCCATCAGTGATATCGGCAATATAAGCGCCGGCTACCGCCCCAGTCGCCCCGGTGATGCCGGCCACGATCCGCCCGATATAGAGAACCCAAAGGAAAGGCGCCGTCGCCATGATGGCGTAGTCGACAGCAGCGCCGGCCAGCGAGACGAGCAAGACCGGCCGCCGCCCGAAACGATCCGACAGCGCGCCCAGCACAGGTGCGCAGGCAAATTGCATCAACGCATACAGCGCCAGCAGAATGCCATAGTGGGCGGTGACGTCGTTCGAGTGAACCAGATCGCGCAGGAGGCCCGGCAGCACCGGCATAATCAGGCCGATGCCGACAGCGTCGAGCGCGACAGTGCTCAGAATTACGATCAGGGGTCTGTTGGGTTTCACGTCTGGCCTCCGGACCAGCCTCCGCTGGTCCGATTGAACGCGCGGATTCTTTATCACTGATAAGTTGGTGGACATATTATGTTTATCAGTGATAAAGTGTCAAGCATGACAAAGTTGCAGCCGAATACAGTGATCCGTGCCGCCCTGGACCTGTTGAACGAGGTCGGCGTAGACGGTCTGACGACACGCAAACTGGCGGAACGGTTGGGGGTTCAGCAGCCGGCGCTTTACTGGCACTTCAGGAACAAGCGGGCGCTGCTCGACGCACTGGCCGAAGCCATGCTGGCGGAGAATCATACGCATTCGGTGCCGAGAGCCGACGACGACTGGCGCTCATTTCTGATCGGGAATGCCCGCAGCTTCAGGCAGGCGCTGCTCGCCTACCGCGATGGCGCGCGCATCCATGCCGGCACGCGACCGGGCGCACCGCAGATGGAAACGGCCGACGCGCAGCTTCGCTTCCTCTGCGAGGCGGGTTTTTCGGCCGGGGACGCCGTCAATGCGCTGATGACAATCAGCTACTTCACTGTTGGGGCCGTGCTTGAGGAGCAGGCCGGCGACAGCGATGCCGGCGAGCGCGGCGGCACCGTTGAACAGGCTCCGCTCTCGCCGCTGTTGCGGGCCGCGATAGACGCCTTCGACGAAGCCGGTCCGGACGCAGCGTTCGAGCAGGGACTCGCGGTGATTGTCGATGGATTGGCGAAAAGGAGGCTCGTTGTCAGGAACGTTGAAGGACCGAGAAAGGGTGACGATTGATCAGGACCGCTGCCGGAGCGCAACCCACTCACTACAGCAGAGCCATGTAGACAACATCCCCTCCCCCTTTCCACCGCGTCAGACGCCCGTAGCAGCCCGCTACGGGCTTTTTCATGCCCTGCCCTAGCGTCCAAGCCTCACGGCCGCGCTCGGCCTCTCTGGCGGCCTTCTGGCGCTCCTGCTGCGGCGTCCGCTCGTGGGCCGTGGCGCGGGTCCGCGCGCCGGCCTCGTGCGCCTGGCGCTCGCGGGCGAGGTCCAGGGCGGCCGTCTTCACGTTCTGCCTTGCGCAGATGAGATAGGGGAGCCCGCAGAATTCGGAAAAAATCGTACGCTAAGGTTTTCCGGGCATCCGTAAGGGCCGAAACTTCCCGTCTTCCAGTCTGCGGCTCTGCCGCCAGACGTAATCGCCGGTTAGGTTGATGTGCTCCCAGCCCAGCGGCGACAGGAATTGCAGCAGCTCGCCGTCCACCGGCTTGCCGGCCTCGACCAACCCCTGGGTGGCGCGTTCCAGGTACACCGTGTTCCACAGCACGATAGCCGCCGTCACCAGGTTGAGGCCGCTGGCCCGGTAGCGCTGCTGCTCGAAGCTCCGATCCCTGATTTCCCCAAGGCGGTTGAAGAACACCGCCCTGGCCAGCGAGTTGCGCGCCTCACCTTTGTTCAGGCCGGCATGCACGCGGCGGCGCAGTTCAACACTTTGCAGCCAGTCCAGGATGAACAGCGTGCGCTCGATCCGGCCCAGCTCGCGCAGGGCCACGGCCAGTCCGTTCTGGCGCGGGTAGCTGCCGAGCTTGCGCAGCATCAGCGAGGCGGTGACGGTGCCCTGCTTGATCGAGCTGGCCAGGCGCAGGATGTCGTCCCAGTGGGCACGCACGTGCTTGATGTTCAGGGTGCCGCCGATCAGCGGGCGCAACGTCGGGTAGGCTTGCACGCCCTGCGGCACGTACAGCTTGGTTTCGCCGAGGTCGCGGATGCGCGGCGCGAAGCGGAAGCCTAGCAGGTGCATCAGGGCAAAGACGTGATCGGTGAAGCCGGCCGTGTCGGTGTAGTGCTCCTCGATCCGCAGGTCGGACTCGTGGTACAGCAGGCCGTCGAGCACATAGGTGGAATCGCGGACGCCGACATTCACCACGCGGGTGCTGAACGGCGCGTACTGGTCGGAGATATGGGTATAGAACAGCCGTCCCGGCTCGCTACCGTACTTCGGGTTGACGTGCCCGGTGCTCTCGCCCCGGCCACCCGCGCGGAAGCGCTGGCCATCGGAGGATGAGGTCGTGCCGTCGCCCCAGTGGGCGGCAAAGGCGTGGCGATACTGGTGGTTGACCAGCTCGGCCAAGGCCGCCGAATAGGTTTCGTCGCGGATGTGCCAGGCTTGCAGCCAGGACAGCTTGGCGTAGGTCAGGCCGGGGCTCGACTCGGCCATCTTGGTCAGCCCGAGGTTGATCGCATCACCGAGGATTGCGGACAGCAGCAACGTCCTGTCTTTGGCCTCGGCCCCGTCCTTCAAGTGGGTGAAGTGGCGGCTGAAGCCCGTCCAGTCGTCCACGTCCATCAGCAGTTCGGTGATCTTGATGCGCGGCAGTAACTGGCTGGTTTGGTCGATCAGCGCCTGCGCCCGATCCGGCACCGCCGCATCCAGCGGGGTGATTTTCAGCCCTGACTCGGTGAGGATGGCATCGGGCAGCTCGTTGTCCTTGGCCAGGCGGGTGACGGTGGCCAACTGCTCGTCCAGCAGCTGCAAACGCTCTTCCAGGTACTGGTCGCTGTTCGGGTTGATCGCCAGGGGCAGGGCCTGCTCGCGCTTGAGTGCGGCGAACTTCTCGGCCGGCAGCAGGTAGTCGTCGAAGTCGCGGAACTGCCGCGAGCCCTTGACCCAGATGTCGCCGGAGCGCAGGGCGTTCTTCAGCTCGGACAGGGCGCAGATTTCGTAGAATTTCCGGTCGAGGCCTTCCGGGGTGATCACCAGCGGCTTCCAGCGCGGCTTGATGAAGGCCGTGGGTGCATCGGCCGGCACCTTGCGCAGGTTGTCGGCGTTCATCTCACGCAGGGTCTGCACGGCTGCCAGCACGCCTTGCGCGGCCGGCGCGGCGCGCAGTTCCAGCACCTCCAGCAAGGCCGGCGTGTAACGGCGCAGGGTGGCGAAGTTCTCGCCGACCAGGTGCAGGTGGTCGAAGCCTTCCGGCCGGGCCAGCAGCTCGGCCTCGCTGACGCTCTCGGTGAACTCGTCCCAGGGAATCACCGCCTCGATGGCGGCATAGGGGTCGCTGCCGCTTTCCTTCGCTTCCAGCAGCGCCTGGCCGATCCTGGAGTACAGGCGCACCTTGTCGTTGATCGCCTTGCCCTGCTTCTGGAACTGCTGCTGATGCTTGTGCTTCGCGCCGCTGAACAGCTTGACCAGGATGCGGTCATGCAGATCGACCAGCTCATCGATCACGGTCGCGGTGCTCTCCAGCACCACGGCGGCCAGGGTCGCGTAGCGGCGCTGCGGCTCGAACTTACCGAGGTCTTTGGGCGTCATCTGCCCACCCTCGCGGGCCAGCTTGAGCAGGCGGTTCTGGTGGATGTGCCGGCCCAGGCCTTCGGGCAAGTCCACCAACTGAAATGTCTTCAGCCGCTCGATGTGTTCCAGCATGTGCCGAGAGTTGGGTTTCAGCGGTGCCTGGCGCAGCCAGGTCAACCAGGTGATGCTGCTGCCGGCCTTGAGCTTCAACAGCTCGTCCAGCTTGGCCCGATGCGAGTCCGTGAGTGGTTCGACCAGGGCGCGGTAGACCCGCCGATTGGCTCGCGCAATGGCTTCCGAGCAGGCCCGGTCAATCACGCTCAGCGCCGGCAGGATGCGTCGTTTCTGCCGTAGGCTCTCCAGGGCCTGACCGGCCAGCAGCAAGCCTTTGTCGGTCTGCTGGGCCAGCTCGGTTAGCTCGCGCACCAGGGCGCGGAAGTCGGACAGGCCGAACGGGGCCAGTTGCAGGTAGGTGCGCAGTTCCTGGGCATGCTCGCGACGGGTCACGTCGCGCTCGCCGTACTTTGCCCAGCTCGCCGGCTCGGCCTGGACTTGCTTCGCCACCCACAGGATGACCGGCTCGGGCAGCTCGCTGTCGGTTCCCAGCGCGTAACCGGGGTAGCGCAGCAGGCAGAGCTGCACGGCGAAGCCGAGGCGGTTGGCGTCGCCGCGTCGCTGGCGGATCAGCGACAGGTCGGAGTCGTTGAAGGTGTAGTAGCGGATCAGGTCATCCTGGCTTTCCGGCAGCGCAAGCAGGGTGTCCCGCTCCGTGGCCGAGAGGATCAAGCGACGCGGCATGTGTCAGTCGTCCGTGCGGAGGTACTGGTAGAGGGTTTCCCGGCTGATGTTGAACTCGCGGGCAAGCTGCGCCTTGGGCTCGCCGGCCGTCGCTCGCTGCCGCAGGGTAGCAGCCTGCTCATCGGACAGGGCTTTCTTGCGGCCCCGGTACGCGCCACGCTGCTTGGCCAAGGCGATGCCCTCACGCTGCCGCTCGCGGATCAGGGCGCGCTCGAACTCAGCGAAGGCCCCCATCACCGACAGCATCAGGTTGGCCATCGGCGAGTCCTCGCCAGTGAACACCAGGCCCTCCTTCAGGAACTCGATGCGCACGCCGCGCTGAGTCAGCTTCTGTACCAAGCGACGCAGGTCATCGAGGTTGCGGGCCAGCCGATCCATGCTGTGCACCACCACTGTATCGCCTTCGCGGACGAAGCTCAGCAGCGCTTCGAGCTGGGGGCGCTGGGTGTCCTTGCCCGATGCCTTGTCGGTGAACACCTTGCTCACCTGGGTTTGTTCCAGCTGGCGTTCCGGGTTCTGGTCAAAGCTGCTGACCCGGACGTAGCCGATGCGGTGCCCCTGCACGATGTCTCCTTGGTTGAAGGCGGCTTAAGTGCACTTTCTGTTCCGTTGTGCCTCAAAGCCCATTTCTGTCAGGCTGAAATCTATAACCTTCGCGGGCATGTGTCAAAAAATGGGAAAGCAGACTCTATTCTGACGAAGCGGCGCGGCCCTGCCTGACATCAAGTTAGGGTATAGCCTAGATTGACATGCGCGATGCAACCCTTAACTTGCTTGCACCTATCGTTTCCATGCTAGCTTTATCGTAACGCTCAAGAAATTGGGCTTAATGCCGAAAACAATAAAATAAAACAGCCAACCCTTGAGGTTCTTATGCGCCAGAATTTACCAGTGACGGGTCGAAACTTAGAACTCCCAAAAGATGCCAATATTCTTTCGACTACCTCCCCTCAAAGCCATATCACGTACGTTAATCCTGACTTCATTAAAATCAGTGGTTTCACTGAGGAAGAACTATTAGGCCAGCCTCACAACATCGTAAGACACCCAGATATGCCGCCTGCTGCATTTGAGCATATGTGGAGTACATTAAAATCTGGCCGCTCATGGATGGGGCTAGTAAAAAATCGCTGTAAAAATGGCGACCACTATTGGGTAAGTGCTTATGTAACGCCAATAGCTAAGAATGGTTCGATTGTTGAATACCAGTCTGTAAGGACCAAGCCTGAACCTGAGCAGGTTTTGGCTGCGGAAAAATTATATGCTCAATTGAGAAGCGGGAAGGCCGCGAGGCCGAAATTGGCTGCTAGCTTTTCCGTGAAAATACTCTTGCTCATATGGGGTAGTATTATATCAAGCGCAATGGCTGCCGGCATGCTTACTGATACATCAATAAGCAGCTTATTGTTAGCCACTTTAATGTCAGGAAGCTTAAGCTCTGTTAGTGTTTTGGCTATTCTCTCTCCTCTTGGAAGACTGGTTGAAAGAGCCAAGAATATTTCCAATAACCCATTAAGTCAATCCCTCTACACTGGGCGCACCGATGAGTTTGGCCAAATAGAGTTTGCTTTACGAATGATGCAAGCTGAAACAGGCGCCATAGTAGGTCGCATAGGTGATGCATCAAATCGGCTTAGCGAACACACCCGAGGCCTACTAAAGGATATTGAGTCAAGCAATGTACTTACAGTTGAGCAGCAGGCAGAGACAGATCAAATAGCAACGGCAGTAAACCAAATGGTGGCAAGCATTCAAGAGGTTGCGAGCAATGCACAGCATGCTGCAGATGCGGCCGGAAGAGCAGACACTGAGACGGCATCTGGCCAGCGTCTGGTAGCCCACACAAGCCAGTCAATCACTGCCCTTGAAGGTGAAATTAGGCAAGCCACTCAGGTTATTCATGAGCTTGAAGGTCAAAGTAACGAGATATCAAAAGTTCTTGACGTTATACGAGGGATCGCCGAGCAAACGAATTTGTTGGCACTCAACGCAGCAATTGAGGCCGCGCGTGCTGGTGAGCAGGGGCGTGGTTTTGCTGTTGTCGCCGATGAGGTTCGCAGTCTTGCTGCTCGCACACAGCAATCGACAACGGATATTCAAAGCATGATCAGCGCTCTACAAGAGCGAGCGCAATCCGCTGTTACAGTCATGGAGCAAAGTAGTCGGCAAGCGCACACGAGTGTAGCTCACGCAGAGGAAGCAGCTACAGCTCTTGATGGAATTGGCCAACGCGTTAACGAAATTACCGACATGAACGCGCAAATAGCGACTGCGGTCGAGCAGCAGGGAGCAGTAAGTGAAGACATAAACCGCAGTATTATCAATATACGCGATGCTGCTGATACCAATGTACAGACCGGGCAGAATAATTTGCAAAGTGCGAAATCTGTCGCTCAGTTAACTAGCGCTCTGAGCGAACTGGCAAAACAGTTTTGGGAAAAACGAGGATAACGCTTTTCAGTATCTCGACAGGGATAACTTACTTTACCATCGGTTATCCCTTTTAGCCGCACAAATTTTAGCCATGGCTTTTCAGGAAGTCAGGGCTATCAGAATGGCCTTAGAAAGCCTAGTCAAAGAGCTGTCACGAGAACACCGTTAGCTTAGCGTACGATTTTTTCCGAATTCTGCGGTTCCCCCTAGGTTCATTCGTTGGCCTCGGTTGATAGAAATATCGGTCGGGGCCTTCGTCTT
>CALJDJ010000018.1 GCA_938023705.1 uncultured Collinsella sp. | reverse complement strand
GGGCGGAGGCGGGGCATTCCCCGCCTCTTACACCACATCTCTGCGCGCTACCGCGAAAAGGGCTTGTTTTGATTGTTTGGGGCAGGCGCGAGGCGCGGAAACGATGCCTGGAGCGGCGGAGCGGCTTGGAATTCATCCGTAGAGGTCTTCATTGGCTGGTGCCAGGAGTGCCTCCGGGTGCCGGTACAAAAGGAGTGTCCCTAACTGCCGCAGGGGGCGTCGGCCACGGCCGACGCCCCCTGCGGGTGTAAGCAGATTTGGCTGCGTGCTACTTGTCGGTGCCCAGCTTGTGTGGCTTGTAGGCGAGGGCATTGACGAGTGCGTCGGCGGCGGACTTGACGGCTGCCGGCTGCGGATCGTTGACGTGGTCCTCGGGGTGCACGGGCAGGTCTTTCTTGACCGCATCGTGGATCAGGTTGAGATACTCAGCCACGCCGGTAGTCGACAGGTGCGTGCCATCGCCATCGAACAGGTCGTTGCGGTTGGCACTGTACCCGTACCAGTCGATAACGCGTACATTCTTGTAGCGCGTGGCGGCGTTGGCGATGGCCTGGTTCGTGGACCCGACCCACGGCTGCGGGCTACGCGTGTTTACAAACACGACAGTACGCTGCTCGCCGGCGTCGGCCACGATCGCGTCGACCTGGGCGTCCGTTACCAAACCGTTAGTGCCCAGGGCAAAGACTACGATCTTGCCGGCAAGGTTCTGCTGGATATAGCCCTCAAATGTCGCGCGGCCCGCATCAAACTGGCGGCCCTTTTCGGCATCGATATGGCTGTGCGGGAACACGCCGTCAAAGGTGTCCACGGCACGCAGCGACACGGAGTCGCCGATCATAAGCAGATCGTAGGAGCCATCGGGGAAGCCGTCGTTGTCCTTGTCGGTGTCGTCAGCCGCCTGTTGGTCGGCGGGCGCGGTGTTTTTGGCTTCCTTGTTCAGAACTTCGGCGCCCTCACCGCTCAGTGCGGAGGTCTCCGGCACAAAGATCAGGCCGCCCAGTGCAACGACCAACACGACAGCGCAGGTTGCGCAGACAGGGACGTGCGCGCGTGCCCAGTTGGCGGGCGTGGCGGTGCCGTCGCGGAACTCGGATACGGTGCGCCCAAAGGCGCCCTTTCTAAACGGCGTCTCGATAAAGTGATATGAGCATTCGGCCACGGCGACCACCAACAGCACCTGCAAAATGTACTGCCACCACGGTGTATCGTTGATGTTGGCGACCGGGTTCATAAGCAGAAGCAGCGGATAGTGCCACAGGTAGATGCTGTACGAGCGCTTGCCAACCCACACGAGCGGCTCGACGGACAGCGCGCGGGCAACCATTCCCTGGGGCTGCACGCAGGCTGCGATGACCATGAGTGTGAGGATCGAGCACAGCAGCGTGCCGCCGCGATACTGGAACGCGGTGTAGCCGTTGGTGAGCGCGACCATGGCGGCAAGGCCAACCAGACCCACGACGCCCAACACATCGATGGATGCGGGCGAGGACCAAAAGCGCACGAGGGCGCTCGGCTGTGCCGGGACGGTCTCGGCTGCGTTGTCGGCCTTCTCGCCAGGCTTGCCCTCGGCGTTCTTGCCGTGCTTGGCGGCGCCAGCCAGGCGATTGAGCCCCAAACGATGAGCGAGACACACCGGCGCCAGGTCGCGATCGGGGATAAAGGCCATCCAGGCGCCCAGCAGCAGCGAGAAGACGCGGGTGTCGGTGCCGTAGTACACGCGGCTGGGGTCGGCGGCAGGGTTATAGAGCACCATCATGGCGATGGCGGAGACAGCAGCCAGGCCCAGAACCATGCGGCGCGTGTTGGGCTTGCTCATGTGCATGGATACCATAGCGAGCAGCAGCGGTGGCCAAACCAGGTAGAACTGTTCCTCGATGGCGAGCGACCAAAAGTGCGTAAGCGGCGAGGGGTCGCCCAGGGCGTTGAAGTACGAGACGTCCTGCATAATCTGCCACCAGTTGTTAAAGAACAGCAGCGACGGCAGAATGTCGGGACGCATCTTGGTGAGCATCACGTGGTTAAAGATGGTGCACAGCGCGCAGGTCACGAACACTACCGTTACCACGGCGGGGACCAGGCGACGGATGCGGCGAATCCAGAAGCTCTTAAGGTCGATGCGACCGGTCTTAGCGACTTCGTTGAGCAGCAAGCGCGTGATCAGATAGCCCGAAAGCACAAAGAAGATCGTGACGCCAAGCAGGCCGCCCTGAGCCCACGTGAGGTTGAGGTGATAGAGCACCACCGCGACGACGGCAAGCGTGCGCAGGCCGTCAAGGGCAGGAATGTAGCGAGATTTGGGGCGAGCGGTCGCCTGCTGGTCGGTAGCGGACGAGCGTGTGGCGCCGGTGTTGGTCTTGGCTGCATAGGCGCCCTTGTTGGTGGGCGTTCGATGCGGGCTCGGGCCACGTCGCGACTCGCCGGTGCGGCGCTCGGCGTGCGTGCGTTCGTGCGGCGCCTGGTTATCGGGCACGCGGCGCGGGCCGCGTGGACTCAATTGTGGGAATTGTTCCATAAAACATCATCCAATGACGAGAATAATCGGCACATATTCATTGTAGCTACCTGCTCCTGTGAATGCTTGCTGCTGGCACAACCTCAAGGGCGCGTTCACATCAAAGTGAACTAAAGTTATAGAGGCGCGAGAGCGCACGATCGACGGCCGACGGTGGGCATAAGGCCCGCAGATGAGGAGGTTTCCATGGCAGATCGCGGCATCGTTGCGGTGTTCGGCAGCATGAACATGGACCTTTCGGTGGCGTGCGAGCGCATGCCGCGCGCGGGCGAGACCGTTGGCGGTAGCGGTTTTATCACCAATGCCGGTGGTAAGGGTGCCAACCAGGCCGTGGCAGCTGCGCGTATGGGCGCGCGCACGTGCATGATCGGCGCGGTCGGGCGCGATGCGTTTGGCGATGCGCTGGTGGCGGGACTTCGGGGTGCCGGCGTGGGCGTTGAGTTCGTGGCGCGGCGCGACGACGTGGAGACCGGTACCGCGATTATCATTCGCTGTGAGAGCGATAATCGTATCGTGCTGTCGCCGGGCGCCAACCACGCGCTTACGGGTGATGACGTGGCCTGTGCGCTGCGCTATCTGGTGGCCGACGAGCTCGACAGCGACGCCAGCGAGATTGCCCCGGCTGCCGGAAGCGTCTTTATCGCCCAGGGCGAATGTGATCTGATGGCAACGGTCGCGGCGCTCTCTTGCGCTCACGAGCTGGGATTCTATACGATCTTTAACCCGGCACCCGCCTGCAACCTGCCGACAGGAGCGTGGCCTGCGGTCGACCTGGTCTGCCCCAACGAGACCGAATGCCAGGTGCTGACGGGCATCTTGCCCGCGGATGATGCGAGCTGCGTCGCGGCGCTCAATGCCCTGCTCGCCAAGGGTGCCGGAGCTGCGGTCATCACGCTGGGCGGCGCCGGCTCGGTTACGATCGGCGATGGCGATGAGCTGCTGCGCATGCCGGCGCTTTCGAGCACGGTAGTCGATACCACGGCCGCCGGCGATACGTTTATCGGCGCGTTGGCGGCGGCTCGCCTAGAGGGCTTGTCGCTCTTTGAGTGCATGGCCGCGGGTGCTCGCGCCTCGGCAGTGACGGTGTCACGCCTGGGCGCTCAGCAGTCGATTCCCACGCGTGCCGAAGTTGAGCGCGTGTTTGATTTAGACGATTTAGTACAAGACGGAGAAGCGGAGTAGAACAATGGCAACCAAGAAGCTGATCCTTGATCTGGATATGGGTGTGGACGATGCGATGGCGCTGGCCTATGCCATCGCGAGCCCCGAGGTGGAGCTCGTGGGCATCACCACGTGCTTTGGCAACGTGCGCGTCGAGCAATCGGCGCACAACTGTCTGGCGGTGCTCGATCTGCTGGGTCGCCCCGAGGTTCCGGTGTACCTGGGCGCCGATCGTCCCATTAAGGCGACCGAACCCTACACGCCGCCGGCGTCCACCACACTCATCCACGGCAAGAACGGCATTGGCGGGG